>JAPOZO010000049.1 GCA_026706025.1 Candidatus Poribacteria bacterium | reverse complement strand
TTCCAAGGGGACAACCTGCGTTGTCGCGGCTTTCAATTCCAACCCTTGGATACACTCGACAGATCTTCTATCCTTTTGAATAAGGACTTCAGCGGAACTCGGAACGGGGATTGAGCGTTTGGGTTGGACAACATTACCGGCAGAATCTGTAACGCTTAATTGCGCAAATGCGCCCGATGTTGAAACGTTGGCATAAGGCACAAGAAGGTCAAATTTTCCACTCTGAATACTAAGGTCAAGCGGAATAGCGTCCGTAGATACATAAGTCTCTTTAGGTGTTGAAAGAGAAAAAATTACCCCTGAAGTGGCTGTTGTCACATCCGTTGGCATCGATTGGGTTTGCAAACCTGTGGTGCAGCCTACTATACTAAGAATGAAAAATAAATAAAACAGCGTAAGACTTTTAAATGTTCTCATAAGAATTTCCTTTCCAATATTTCCGTTATTCTATTGTTATGATGATGTTGTTGGAAGTGAGCGTTGCCTTGCTAAGTAGCGATTTGACGGGCAGGTAAGTGTCCTTTTGTTTCTTTTCAAGAGATACAATCTGTTGTTGGATATCGTTAACTGCGGAACGCTTGTCGGCGGCGGAGATGTGGGCATCTGCCACTTTCTGGATCCGTTTAATCTCCTCTTCCAATTCTATAACTTCTGGGTGTCGTTTTTTCAAAAAATCTCGGTAAACCGGTAACTCCATTGTGAGTGTGATTGTGTAATCACCTTTTTCCAACTGATAGTATTTCTGTAAATCCTCCAAGGAAACGACCTGTGTTGCTCCAGCTTTTAATTCCAATCCTTGGATACACTGAACAGACTTTCCGTTTTTTTCGATAAAGATTTCTTCGGAATTCGGTGCAGTAACTGCGCGTTTGGGTTCGACAGTGTTGCCATTAGTATCTGTAACCCGTAATCGTGCAAATGCGCCCGATGTTGAGACGTTGGCATAAGGCACGAGCAGGTCAAATTTTCCGTTCTGAATGCTGAGTTCGATCGGTATGGTATCTTTAGATGTATAAGTCGCCTCGGGTGTTGAGAGCGTGAGCATTACCCCTGAAGTAGCTGTTGTCACATCCGTTGGCGAAGATTGCGTATGTAAACCCGCGACACACCCTATCATGCTAAAGGTTAGAAGTAGGTAGAGTAGGATTGTGTTTTTGAATGTTTGCATAAGAACTCCATGCTATGGCGCGTTGTCATCCACAATCGCAAACTCGAATGGTATTTGCACCTGTTTGCTGATAGGTTTACCGTCTTTCGTTGCTGGATAAAAGGTGCTTTTCTTCAATGCCTCAATCGCTGCCGCCTCAAGTCCAGATCCGAGATTTGTCAATGCTACAATGTCTTCTGGGATGCCTTTTTCATTAATAGTTAACTGTAAAACAACAGTGCCATCCTTTTTAGCATCCTTGGCACTCTTCGGATACTGTGGGTTTACTTTAGTCTTGTACTTAGGGGCAACCCATTGGGATGCCCGCCGCGCTATAATGTCCGCTAATCCGAGTGGTTTCTTCGGCGGTGTAATATCAGATGTATTAATCTGTGATGGTGCTTTATGCTGTATTTGCCCGGCAGGTGGCTCTGTTTCCGGTTCCACTGTCACAGTGATACTGTTTGATGTAAGCGGTGCCTTTCCACGCATTGCTTTGACGGGTAGGTAAATATCTTTCACCGCGTCCTTATGCCGTTCTTGAATAAACTTAATCTGTTCTTGGTAGTAACTGAGGGCATCCTGCTTCGCAGCACCTTGAAGGTTCGGATCGTTTTGGATGCGCGCCATATCTTGTTTTAATTCTCGGATTTCGGGGTGTTCTTCGGTTATAGATTCTGTGTAAACTTCGAGTTCGATTGAAAGCGTTACGGTATAAGTTCCTGGCTGTAACAGGTAGTATCTCTGAATATCTTTCAATTTTAATTCTTGATTTTCGGATGCTTTGAGTTCAAAGCCTTGGATACACCGAACCGTTTTTCCGTCCCTCGACACATATTTTTGTGGGTTTTCTTGCGTAATCGGGTGCTTCGGGTTAACAATCTGTCCGTTCGCGTCTTTCACAGTTATTTGTGTAAATGCACCCTTCGTTGCGACACTGAAAAATGGGACGAGTAGATCAAATTTCCCGTTCTGAATGTTGAGTTCAAGCGGAATGGCTTCCTTCGCAGCATAATTCGTTTTAGGCGTTGAAAGTTGGAGTTCTGCGAGGGCAGTGGGGGTTTCCGTTTCTGCAGCCGATGTGGCTTCATCGGTTTCTGGTTGAGTTGTCGTTGTCTGTAGACTTCCGATACATCCGATGACTGTAACAACACTCAGCAAGAGAAAAAGGGTAACAAGTTTTGGTGTAATTTTCAGGTTTCCAATATCGCTGAATATCATTTTCTTCCTCCTGATATGTTTAGGTTTGCTATAATGTGATGCCTAACCCGGCCCGGTCAGGTACTTCAATAGATCCATTAACTATTTTCTCCGGTGGTTCAGTAAGTGAGGCGCGCCACTCGACTTCTCCCCACGCGTATTCAAGGATTGCGAAATTTGGCACACTTGCCATACATTGCACGCTGGCAGCGGTTGCGACAGGCCCGCTCGGATTGTGGGGTGTTACGCTAATGTTTCGCGCCGCGGCGAGCGTGGCTATTTTCTTGAGTCCGGAAAGTCCGCCGACATGTTTGACATCTGGCAAGATGTAGTCAACATGTGTTTGGGTTAGCAATCTATCAAAGTCCGTGAGGGTCCGTAAACGTTCACCGGTTGCGATCGGGATCCCGATGGAGCGACTTATATGTGCGAAGGCATCCAAATTATCCAACGGGATAACGTCCTCAATCCAGAAGAGGTGTAGGTCTTCTAACTCTTTTGCGACCTGGATGATGATACCTGGATTAAAACGGCTGTGGCAATCCACCATCAGGTCAATGTCGCCACCGATAATGGCGCGAATTGTGCGGATGCGGTCAATACCGAGACAGATAGCGGGTGTTAGACTCCCGCGCGAAATATTAGCGACTGAAACATCGTCAAAAGGTGCGCATTTTATGGCGGTAAAACCTTCAGCAACGGCGTGCTCGGCATTGTTAGCGAATCCGGAAGGGCTGCGATCCACGGTTGCGCGGTTGATATTCGCGTAGAGACGAATCTTTTCTCGGCACTTGCCACCTAACAGTTGATAGCTTGGTACGTCTAATGCCTTGCCAGCGAGATCGAACATCGCCTGCTCAATTCCGCTGAGTGCGGTATGATAGGTATGGCTTTCAGTGTCTCGGTAGAAACGTTGGCGGAATGCCTCCAGTTGAAACGGGTTCCATCCGACGAGCGCGGGTTTGAGGGTATCAATAATATGTCGAACGCTGTTATCATCTTTACCGTGGGAAGCCTCGCCGACCCCCATTGTGCCGTTATCAGCGTGGACCTTGACGAAGAGCCAATTGCCGCGGTGGTTTACCTGAACGACTTCGGTCTCTATGTCTGTGATTTTTAGTGTCTGCATGTGTGTATGCGATAATGTGGCGTGGCGAGGCATTTATGCCTCGCCTCACAGAATGTTCGTTAGGATGCGGCTGCCCATTTCACGCCTTGCGTGAGGAATTTCTGCATACCCGCGCGCTCGAAGGTGCCTGGTCCATGTCCTAAAGTCGTGTAGAAGACGCGTCCGGAACCGTAGGGCTTTACCCACGCCATAGGATGCGCCTTGCCGAACCACTCAGCGGATGCCAAGACATGAATATGCGGGTCGTGTGCAGAGATATAAATCTCATCTTCCACATCAAAATCTTCAACGCCTTGGGTCGTTGGATGCGCGTCATCCTCAATATGGACAGTAAAGGTTGAGCCGGGTGGATGCCAATTGGAAGCCCCCCCGATAAGATCCATAGCGCGACCGCCGATCCACCATGCGGTCCCGTGAATACCGACTAATCCTTTGCCTTCACTTACAAATCCGAATAAACCGTCTTCTTCATCTGGGGTTAAATCGGACACACGTGCGACAGATCCGTCTTCTTGGCGTTCTGTGCGCGTGAAGCCGGTGCCAAAGACACACGCATCATAGGTCTGTAACTCGGATGATGCTAAGATCCCTTTATCATCGGCTAACGTTGCTGAGATGTCAGCATCTTCGGAAAGAAAATCGTGGATGACGCTGGCACTTGCATTAAAACGGTGGTTTTCACCTGACAGTACAAGGATTTTCGACATGAGAGCCTCCTTTAGAAACGGCACTAAAGCCGCCGCTCACGCTGCGTAATTGAACATAAGAACTGCATTTTGTGGCAACAGTTTAATGCAAAATCTAAATTGTGTCAAACCAATTCTGAAAAAAGATAATTTTGACAATAATGTTGCAACGTGATACAATAGAATTAATACATTTAAGAGAGAATTGGGCGGAAGATATGAAAACGAATAGTGTTACGTTGACCCTTGGGCAGATTGCTACTGGGGGTATCATTGGACTGGTAGGCGGTTGGGTTTGCCTGTTTGTCTTTGAGAGTTTTATTTGGCAGGTGCTACTTGGAGATCGAATCAATCACGGTTTCTGGGTAGGTTTATTTCTCCTCATCTCACTGGTTATCACGTATGGTGTCGTAATTATAGGAGCGGGCGTAGGGATGCGCTTTGTGAGTCAAAAGTTCGGTGTTGATATTCCGCTGAAATCGCTTTGCTCAGGTGCGTTTTTGGGTCCACCTGCTGTTGTTGGCTTGCTTGCCCTTCTTAACGTGCCGTGGGAGATATTTGGCAAGCCAAACTTGATCTTGGCGTTGCTAATCCCTGTGCTTAAGACGCTCGCGTATATCATTTCGTTACCGATGCGCGGGTGGGTGTCCGTAGGTTTACCGGTCGAAATTTGGTATATCCTTGCTGTCCCTATCGGTGCGATAGTGGGGTATAGGTTAGAGCTGTCCGTATCGGAGCGCGATGTTGCGCTTATGGTATAGATTAGCAGACGTGGAAAGGACTGAGGCGAGCGCAGAGCAAGCGTAAATTTGCGAAAGGCTTCCTTCAATGAAGAATTGCGAAAATTTAAGAGCGCATGCTGGAGGGTTTAACCATCAAAATGCAGTATGATGATAAGCCGAAGGACGAGTGCGGTGTCTTCGGTGTTTTCGGCCATCCGAGAGCCGTAGAGTTGACCTATCTGGGGTTACGTGCCCTTCAGCATCGAGGGCAAGAGAGCAGCGGCATTGTCGCATCAAATGGCGAGAAATTTACGTATCACCACGGCATGGGTCTGGTTCACTCTGTGTTTACTGCTGAGACTTTAGCGAACCTGGAGGGTCATATCGCTATTGGGCACAACCGCTATTCGACGGCGGGGGCAAGCACGCTTGAGAATGCACAACCTCTGGTCCGAAATTACAAACAGGGACCGCTTGCGCTTGGGCACAACGGCAATCTTGTCAATGCTGTACACATTCGGAATCATTTGGAGAATGCTGGTTCGATCTTCAGCACAAGTTTGGACACAGAAGTCATTTTCCACTTGATAGCACATTCGCGAAAGCAGGCTTTAGAGCATAGGATCGTTGATGCGCTACGAAGTGTTGAGGGAGCATACTCGTTCGTATGCATGGATAATAGCACGCTGATGGGGGCTCGCGATGCGCACGGGTTCCGTCCGCTGTGGCTCGGTAAGCTTGGTGATGCGTATGTGTTAGCTTCCGAGACGTGTGCCTTTGATGTCATTGAAGCAGAACCGATACGCGAGGTAGAACCGGGAGAATTGGTATTTATACGCTCTGCCCATCTCGGTTTAGAGTCGTTGCGCTTTCATAAGAGACAGTCGGAGTTATCGCAGTGTATCTTTGAATATATCTATCTGGCACGTCCGGATAGCATAATGTTCGGGCACAGTGTGAACAACCCGCGCCGAGAGTTCGGCAGGCAACTGGCGCGCGAACACCCGGTCAAAGCGGATGTTGTGATCCCGGTGCCTGATTCCGCGACGATTGCTGCGCTCGGATACGCTGAGGAATCTGGCATTCCCTTCGATTTAGGATTGTCGCGGAACCCTTTCGTTGGTCGCTCTTTCATGAACCCGACGCAGGATATCCGAGAACTGATGGTAAAAGTGAAGTTGAACCCGATACGCGATGTGTTGCGCGGAAAACGGGTTGTGCTCGTAGACGATTCGATTATGCGTGGGACAAATAGCAGGAAACTTATTAAAATCGTTCGGCAGGGCGGTGCGACAGCTGTCCACCTCCGAATTGCCTCGCCTCCAAATAAATTCCCGTGCTTCTACGGGGTAGACACACCGACCCGTGGTGAATTAATTGCGAGTTCGCACACGATTGATGAGATACGAAAGTATATCCGCGCCGACAGCCTCGGTTATCTAAGCATTGAAGGGTTGCTCAATTCGGTGAAGGCATCTCAGGATTTTTGCACCACCTGTTTTGATGGAGAATATCCCATCCCACTTGTGGAAGAATCTTCAGAACAACTGCCGTTGATTATGTAGATTCACTGAATGTTTTAATGATAGTCTTAGCACCTACGAGGAAAATTTTTATGCTGATTTTTAGGCAGAACAAAAAGAGTGGGAATCAGAAAAGACCGAATCCGATAGGTACACCGCAAGGACGCAATACGCTTATTTCTCTGCTGATTTGTGCGATTCTCGGAATGGTTTTGAGTTGGGTGCTTCCTGTACTGCTTGAGAAGTTGCAGCCGAATATAAAACCTGAAAAAGCGCAGGAGATCGGTGTTCTCGTTGCTTTAGGTATTAGCGGTGTTGTGTTAGTCATTAGTTTGTTAAGACCGAGGAAAAGCGTTTCTCCGCTTCGCAGACAATTATTGAAGGAACAAGAGAAATCAGATGGCAGATAAAAAGCAGTTGACGTACGCTAATGCCGGGGTCTCGTTTGAAGCAGAGTCCGAGGCAATATCTCGGCTTAAACCTCTCGTCCAGACCACCTACCGTCCTGAGGTACTCAGCGATGTTGGGAGTTTCGGGGGGCTTTTTGCGCTCAAATCGTATCAAGAGCCGGTGCTTGTTTCCAGTACGGATAGTGTTGGCACAAAGTTAAAGGTCGCGTTTAAAGTAGGACGACACGACACTGTTGGTTTTGATATTGTCGCACATTGTGGTAACGATATTGTTGTACAGGGAGCGGAACCGCTTTTCTTTTTGGATTACATTGGCATCAGCAAGGTAGAACCAGCAGCGATTGAAGGTATTGTGACAGGTCTCGCAGCAGGATGTCGAGAGATTGGTTGCGCCTTAATCGGCGGTGAAATCGCAGAGCTTTCAGATATTTACACGCTCGGTGAATACGATTTGGTCGGGACGATTGTCGGCGCGGTTGAGAAAGCGGACGTGATTACGGGTGAAAAGATCGCCCCTGGCGATCAACTCATCGGGTTAGGCTCGGCAGGTTTACATACCAACGGCTTCTCCCTGGTCCGCCGTATTCTATTTGATAGGTGTGGCTACGATGTTGATACCTACATCCCTGACCTTTCTGCTACAGTTGGGGAAGCCCTGCTGGTGTCCCACAAAAGTTATGTGAGATCTATTCTGGAACTTCGCAAGGTCTGCGAGATTAAAGGGATTGCCCATATCACTGGCGGTGGATTGCCCGGGAATGTGCTACGGATTCTGCCGGACGGATGTGTCGCTGACATTCAGAAGGGGACATGGGAGATTCCGCCGATTTTTCCGTTTTTACAGGAAAAAGGGAATGTTGAAGAGGTAGAGATGTATAGGGTCTTCAACATGGGGATTGGGATGGTAGTCGTGCTTGCCCCTGATGCTGTTGATGACGCTTTAAAGTCCCTGAACGCATCTGGGGAATCTACCTATCGTATTGGTGAGGTGGTCGCAGGCGAAAAAGGGGTGCAAGGTGTCGGTTCCTAATACAGACGCACAGACGACAAATCCGCCATTTTTGGATGATGCTGCACTGCAAGCGTTGAAGGCTTTGCTTGACGAAACACACCCACAAGTCATTTTAGCAGCGTTCCAGAACGTAGACGATGACGACGCTGCGCTGTTTTTTGTGATGTGCACGCAGCTGAAAAGTGAATCTATCGAAAACGCCCTCGCCGTGCATGTTGGAAAAGTTTTCGCGATGTTACCGTTTGATAAACAGGTCCGCATCGCTGAGAAGGTGACGACAACAGAGATCGTTGATGCCGAACGCGCGACACAAATCTGGGACGAACAGATTGCCAAGATTAAGGAGGCACTCCAGAAAACGACCTTCTTGGGTGACGGCGCAGCAAATCTTGCTAAACTACTGTCCTATATGGATATCGCAGGGCAGAATCGGTTGTTGGAAAGATTGGCAGAGAGACAACCGGAGGTGGTGGAGAGCGTCTCTGAGAAGTTGTTTACCTTTGAAGATTTAAGTAATTTGGAGAATGAAGCGATCAAAACTATCCTGCAGGTATTAGACAAACCGACCTTGGCTCTTGCCCTACACAATGCCCCACCAGTAATACACGATCGGTTCCTTGAAAATATGTCAGCCTCCCAAGCGGAGGCTGTAGAGGCGGAAATTGCACAATTGACGTTTGAACAGACACAGATTGCCTATACCGCTCGCCAATCGGTTGTCAGTTTAGTGCGAAACTTCGCAGCTAAAGGGTTGCTAAAAATCGGGTGAACTTCTTCGGTTTCTTACGTTCAGCACGACACTGCCGCATTTGACTGAGCATATCAGAAGTTCTGCGACTCATTCATTTTGTTTCCTTTAAGTAAGAAGCGCAGAATAACAAGCAGTATGCTTAGTCGTCAAGTGTAAACTCGTAGGTTATTTGAACTTGCTTACTAATAGGTGTTTCACCCTTCATTGCTGGACGGAAAGAAGATTTTTTGAACGCAGCGATTGCCGCTTCTTCGAGCCCGAATCCGAGTTTTGTCAATGCTTCAATGTCTTTTGGGATGCCATTTTCATCGATGGTTGCTTGCAAAATAACGTCGCCTACCTTACCTGCTTTCTTGGCATTTTCCGGATACTTCGGCTCTACTCTGATCTTGAACGCAGGGTTAGTAACGCCTGGTTCGGAACTGAAGTTAATGTTACCTACGCCAAGTGCTGCGTCGGGCTCAGGTGTGTCAAGTTTATCAATCAGTGTTGTTGTTTCACGTTCTATCTTAAAGCCTTGTACCGTTGTTTCGGGTTCAATGGTCGGTGTCGGTTTTACAAAATTCCGATCGACATCTATGGGTGTGAGGCCTTCGCCAACGTCAGGCGTTGTGAGGTCAAGTGCTGTCTCTGGGCCTTGGGGAATTGTGAACCCATCTTTTGGCAGTTGGGCGGTGTTAGTCCTTACCGGCTGTTTGATAACGACTTTTTGTTGAGTCTGTCGTGCCTCGTTGAATTTCGGTGCTTCTCGGCGTATGAACCGGCGTTTCGCTTTTGACTCTTCTGAGACGATACTGACATCAAAAGTCTCACTTTCTTGTTCAATCTGATCGACGATAACGTAAGTCCCAATAAATATAGCGATGAGGACATGAAACGCTATTGCGACTGAAAACGCTGTGGAACTCTGTTTAATGTGTTTCTGCGTGATGGGGTGTTTCGGCAGGTTTGCCTGTGCGTTGGAGATGTCGCTCTGCTGGCTCGGATCTAGCGAAACCTTCTTCAATGCGACAAAACGCTTCGGTTTCTTACGTTCAACGCGACGCTCTCGCATTTGACTGAGCATACCGGAAGTTCTGCTACTCATTCGCTTTTCCTCCTATAAACAGAAGAGGGATAGTTTCGGTCACAGGGCACTGTTATTGTGTGTAGTTGACCGAAACCGGCGTTGCAAAAATACTTTTTTAAAACTATTCGTAAGTACTTATTTTAACGTCAAGTACGACCAAAATGTTTAATATGACTCACGAAATGTAGTAAACGCCCTCAATTATAGCATAAATATACTTAATTATAGCATATTTTTACTTATGTGTCAATTTTTTATCAAATCTTCCGCTACAAAACCTCGCCTTTCAAGGCGGGGATGTAGTAGCGACGGATCCTTTTGTTGCGTCAAAAAACTTGACTTTTACCTAAAATAGTGGTTTCATATATGTATCAAGTTGGCAGACATGTTCAGCACAATCGCTTGATTGTGTGTCTGCCTATCTGCTGAACAAGGGTTAAAGACTTGATACTTGATATACCATGCGAAACACGAAACATCAACTCTTTTTCGATAAGACTTTGAAGTATTTGCACAATGATTTGAATATTTGCGGTATTGTGCGTAATCATTTCATTGCGTTGTGTATGCGTTATTACCGCAGATATGGTAAGGGACTTTCGTATTCCAAAATGTCTGCCCATTTAACGAAACTCAAGAAACTTGAGAAGTATAGACATTGGAATATCCCTTACTCGTGGGCGTTGCAAAATGTGCTGAAGCGTTTGGCACAAAGTTTCAAAGAGATGCGGACACTCGATAGAGGACACCCACAATTCAAGTCCTGTAAGAAACACAAAGGCATGACGTTTCGTGGCAACCAAATCAAGTTAGAGTATTTACTTCCAAAGCAGAAACACGAGCGGAGTTGTGCGACATATCAAATCCGTCTCAATGGACGTTGGTATCGTTTCTCTTTGCATAGAAGCATAGCAGGCAAAATCAGACAAGTTCAAGTTACGCGAGACGCACTCGGAGATGTGTATATCACCCTCACAGAAGAATGTAGTGAAGTCAAACCCGAACCCAAGACGGGTAAAGCCGAAGGGTTCGATATGGGTCTCAAAGACTTCCTGACTGGCAGTGACGGACATGGATATACTTCGCCGATGTTCTATAAACAGAATGCGAATGATTTAGTGAAGGCACAAAAAGCATATTCCCGCAAGGTTAGAGGTTCTAAGAATCAAGAACGCTGTCGCAAGCGAGTGTTCCGCATTCATAAGAAAACTGCGAACCAGCGAACAGACCACCATTGGAAACTTGCGATAGAGTTGTGTCGGAAGTTTGATATAATGTTCTTTGAAGATCTGAACCTTCGCGGTATGAAAGCCCTATTTGGCAAACAGGTCTCTGATCTTGCTTTCGGTGAGTTCTTACAGAAACTCCACCACCAATCGAAGAAACGGGTAAAAACCGTTCTAAAGATTGGACGGTGGACACCGACCAGTAGATGCTGTTCTGTTTGCGGTTACAAAAATGCAAACCTGACGTTAGCAGTCCGTGAATGGGACTGTCGAAGTTGTGGAACGTCCCTTGACAGAGACCATAACGCTGCTCTAAACATTCTCAAGGAAGGGGTAGCTTCCTTTGGGTTAGGAGAAGTAAGACCTATTGTTTTGCTTGGCAAGATAGTAGGCTGCTCCGTTGAAGCGTCCAGTCGGTTTCTGAAATCCACAAATGCTTTCGCATAACTTTGCGGAAGCCCGCCCTTTAGGGCGGGGTCTATCACGTGTCAATTTTTTGCTGCCAAACAGTGGAACCGTTCAATTTTCAGTAGTGAGCAATCGGTTGTTAGCCGCATACGATAGATGGGTTGAGAAAAAAATTGGAAACAACTTAGGAAATTGGCGGGCGATAATGCACATCGCATTTGGGCGAGTACGCCGCAGAATCGCCCTACTACAAACGGGGTTGCTTGTAGTAGGGAAACCATTATAGTGTGTGTTCGGAGGTGACTTGACTAAATAGCCTCATATTGAAACGGCTTCGTGCTTGACATTACGGATTCCACCAATAGGTCATTTTTGCAACCACTGTTGAATCCAATAGGCGGGATTTAGTCGTGCCATTCGTATCATACGTCTGATTGAAAACGAAATAGAAATCGCTTCCTGGGCGATAGATATAGTTGATAAGGAAGTTGGTAGACACAACGTTTGTGTCAGCATTCCATTGAGCAAAGAGTTTTGCAAAAAGCCCTGTAGAAAAGGAATAGTCAAGTCTGCCTCTGAACAGATTGACGTAAACAGGACGGGGTTGCCCATCGGTGAAATACGCTTCTGGTAGGTTCACTACCTGATTAAATTGGTATTGTGCGCTCACACTTATATGCCCATTCGGTTTAAGAGTGGTTTGTAGGTATGCTCTACGAACTGTGCCGTTGTAGAAATCCTCAATGCCGCCGCCGAGGGTGGCACCAATTGGTCGGCTGTCATTACTGGACATGCGGATATTAAATGCGTTGGATTGGTAGTCGCCTATCGGAATTTCTATACCATCCCGAAAATCGAAAACCTCGTTCAATTGCTCAAAATTGCGTCTACCGCTGAAAAAGATATAGTCTCCGGTGTCGAATTCAAACCAATTGATATAGGAAATGTTCCATTCTTCTAATTCGTTGTTGTGGTTGAGAAGATAGTTCACCTCTGGCCCCGTCCAAACTTGTCGGATACCAAATTTTTGGGGGTTTGGAATCCAGCGTGCCTCGCCACGAAGATTTCGGATGCCGGTACGTCGCACATATCCGACAGCGGGATTGAAATCATCATCAATGTCGGTATACGCCCCCTCCAGACGGAAGCGATTATTCTGCCATCGAGAACCGAGGTACCAAGCGTTATTCTGACCAGACATACCGGGTTCAAAAGTTCGGGACCACATGCCTCGAACATTTAGACGATCGTTGGGTCGATATTCAAAGTCGAAACCGCCTGCGCGGTTGTAATCTCCGAAGTCGTCTTTATTAACTGCCATCACCCCGATCCGCGAACCTGCGGCAATATCTTTCGTAATCCGCATCACGGAAAAGTTAGTGCGCGGGATGTCGATTGGATCATCGTCGTCTGTACCAGCCTCATAGAATTCGTTTGTCAGAACATTGAGAAATCCTACACCGTAAGAACCTACCTTGCCACTCGCTTTTCCACCAAAGATAATCGGAATAGCGTTCCCTTGTGCGAGACCAATCCGTCGGCTATAAAAAAGGAGCATCGGTGGCGGTCGACGGGAACTCGTCCGTGGAATACCAAAATCGAAAAGCCCTGCGCCTTCGAGAAAGAAGGGTCGTTTCTCAGGAAAAAAGAGACTGAATCGGGTAAGATTTACCTGTTCCTCATCTGCTTCAACTTGTGCGAAGTCGGTGTTATAAGTGATGTCAGCGGTGAGATTTGAGGTGATACCGTATTTTGCATCGAACCCGAGTTTGAATTCACGTGTCGTTTGGAGTGTGCCGTTATCATCTTTAACTTGGGTGATACCGGGCAGAAAATACGGCAGAAATTCAAGGTTTCGAGAGGGTGCAATTCCTTCGAGTCCGACAAGGTTCCCGACATGTGCTGTTCGGTATTTTGCCCGACCGCCATAAGAGGATGGAACAGGCATCCATATACCCTCTTCTCGCTGGCGAGCAATGCCGCGTCCAGCATTGATGCCCCATGTCATCGGATCGTTCTGTTCAAAACGGAGTTGACTAAACGGAATGCTGAGTTCCGCTGTCCAGTAGGAATCGTTAATTTTTGACTTGCATGCGACAACGGCGTCCCAATCGGTGTTCATCGAATCGCCACTGTTCGTAATGGCTCTGTCCTGTATCGCGCCAAGCGGGTTCATCCGAAAGAAAAAACCGCTCCGTTTGTCGTTATATGTATCCAATAGCACAAAAACGTTGTCGTTTTCGTGTAGGTCCCGGGCATCCCTGCGCATTTCGTTTGCGATGAGTTTGGACATCTCTGAGTCGAAACAGGTAAAACCGAAGTAAATATTCTCATCGTCGTAGAGGATCCGAAGTTCCATTGGTTCCGACATGTTTTCGCCTACATTTGGCTCGACCTGTACAAACCGATCCATCGGTTCCGCACGCTGCCAATCCGCTTCTGTTAAATCACCGTCAATTTCGACGCTCTCGTAGGTACGGTATGCTTTAATCTGGTTGTTATGTGTCTCGGCATGTCCGTTGGCGATAATAGTGGGCAATAGCGTGACGACGCACAAGAAAGTTATGAACTTTTGGAATTTGAGGGAAGAAAATAGATACTCGTCCAAAAACGTTGCCTCCTTTGGGGAACGAGATTCTGATTAATGTATAGACGAAAAAGGAGGCGAATTAGGCTATATAAAATTCAATTGGGCAGGATTATCAAAATTCCAACGTCAGTGCCAGGAAGGGGATTATAGGCAATTGGGCGACCGGTACTTGTTTTGTATAATTTTTGTTGTAGCGAACTTGAAGGATGTTGGTGCGGTTGTAAGCGTTCCAGAGTTCTGCGGTAAACCCTCCCTTCCATCTGCCGATATTTAAGAAAGATAAGTGGAACCGTAAATCCAAGCGATGATATGCTGCTGTGCGCTCCGGATCGCCGTAAATTGGTAGCCACGTTTTGTTTTTAGTAAACGGATTGGTATACCGTTCCCGATCAACCAACGGCGAATATAGCGCGCCACTCTTGTATTGCCAATTTGCGCCAAATTCCCATCTGTCTGATTGATAATTCATGCCGATCGTTACAACATGTGGCGTATTATACATATAAAAGCGCTCGTCATCCCTTGGAGAATCTTGGCGTTTAGAGATAGTATAAGCGTAAGAGAGCCAACCCCGCAGCGCGTCGCCTATTTGATGCTCCAATGAGACCTCAACACCTTTCACATATCCGGTTCGCTGGTTCTGATAACGTCTTTCGGATGTGTTATAAGTAATCATATCGCGAAGGTCTTTGTAATAGCCAGCGATTTCAATCTTTGTCTGATTGGGTAACGGTCTCTTCTTTGTAGGTACAGTTGAACCTATTTCCTTCGGTTTTGAGGTTAACATTTTTTCCAATGCAACGACATAATGCCTTGCCAGACTTGGGGCAATCTCTGGATTCTCTTTCCCAAGGACGACTTGATAAAACTGCGGGTTCTGAACATAACTGCCGTACATGAAACGGAGATCTATGGGAAAAAGATGTGGTTCTTCGGTATTCTCAAAATCTGGTCCGAGCCTCACGCCGAGGAGCCCACGCGGTTGGAGTGAAAAGTTGTCTATCAGATTAAAATAGCTTGCACGCATCCCGATAGTGGCATAGAGGTCAGTGTAGCGAGGCGAAGGTAAGTCCTGTGTTGCTTGCAGGTACCCTTCGAGACGATGCAGGCTCTTGGATATATTGGTAAGGATTTTTTCTCCATCTTGCTTAAGCCTGAAATCATAGTCTGGATCCCCTTCTTCAAAAGGACGCGCACCGACACTCATCAGTGATATAGGGAGATTTGAAAGTACAAATCCAGATTCCAGCAGCGTTTTCGGATGCTTGATCCAGTACTTGAGGTCACTTCGCAGTGCGTAGACGCTTTGTGCGCTCCGATAGAAGTAACCTTCACCGAACTTAAGTTCCGTCCGGGAGAATGAACGCGTGAGTGACACAATTGATGTGAATACGTCCTGTTTTTCGGAATAGAGATGAATCCCTTGTGAATCGAAGGGGTTATTTGAGCTCAGTGGACCTGGCAGGTCGCTATCAGACACTTCATCTGAAGTAAAGTTCAATTCGCCGGAATCGTCTGCTCCAATGGTGTTGACTACCAACCTGTGTGTGTTATTTAATTGGTAGACCGCTTTACCCTGATAACTCCAAAAACTTGGCACCTCGGTCACCCGATCATCCTCAATTTCTAACAACCGTGGTAACAATTCAAAAAGAGGCCCCATATAACTCCGCCGTCCAAAGGCGTACCAGTACCCTTGTTCGCCTATATTTCCTTCAAGGAAGGCTTGAGCATACACGGGATTGGCGTTGGCTGTTCCGCCTAACCGAGTATCAGTCTTCGTACGCGAGTGGATGTCAATCACAGCCTGTGAGTCCGCACCGAACTCTGCGCCGTATCCACCCGGATACACCTCAATATTTTCAATCACATCAGCATTGACAGTGGAGACGATTCCGTGGAGATGGTACGGGTATCCTAACGGCAGTCGATCGAAATAGTAGAGGTTATCCTCAGGTCCACCGCCTCGCACAGAGAGGATGCCGACGAAATCGTTCAGCACACCGATGCTGGGAAGGTGATTTAATACTCGAAGCGGGTCTCCTGCGCTTCCTGTGGCACGCCTGATAAAACTGTCATCCAAAGTATGTCGCGGTTTTCTTTCGATTCGCTCTCCTTCAACTGTTACAGGGTCTAACTTAACAACAGGAGGAGCTGTTTCGTTTTCTGCTGAGCTTGACTGGGGCGTTTCATTAGTTTGAGCGATAGCACTAAACGGGACCAGGCAAATTAAAAGGATCAGTATCTTTTTCAAGGCTTGTCTCCTGAAAGGGTTAGCAGACAGATTCTTTTAAAAAAAGGAGGTCGGGTTAAAATTCCGCTGTAATTCCTAAATAAGGAAGGAAAGGCAGCTGGTTGATATCATCCCGTGTTTGGTAATCGTCGCTGTAATTGTAATCGAGCAAATTTTTTCGGTTATAGGTATTCAGGAGTTCCAAGAAGAACCCGAGTTTCCATCCGCCAAATTGGAAAATTTTACTGACGCGCAAATCCAACCTGTGATAAGCCGGTAACCGGTCAGAATTCGTTTCAGCATAAATAGGAATATAGATAGGTCTTCCGTTCCTTGGATCGAACTGGATTCTCGCGTCTTCAACCGGTGTATAGGGATTACCCGTACGATATTGCCATTTCGCGCCGAATTCCCATGTGGGTGTCAGATTGTAGCTGGCGGCGAGTGTTGCGACGTGCGTCTGGTCAAACGAATAGAAACGATACGGTTCGCCGATGCGGTCTCGGCGTTTGGAGAGTGCATATGCGTAAGAAATCCAGCCAAAAAACCGATCTCCGCGCTGATGTCTGAGAAAGATTTCAGTGCCTTGTGCATAGCCGGTCCCTTGATTGAGATAAGCGGCTTCTTCATCAACTGTCGCCAAGTCTGCGAGATCTTTATAATAGGCTGACATTTTGATTTCTGTCGCTTGTGAAAGCTGCCGTTTGAGTTCGAGGATGTAATGACTGGCGCGACTTGGCTTTAAAGCGGGGTTACCGATAGTAGGAGAAAGGAGTGCTGGTATTGGAGCTTGGTTGTAAACGCCATACGAGAATTGCAGTTCCGAGTTATTGGGGAGTTCTACAAGCAGGCTGCCACGTGGTTGAATAGAGAGTTCATCGGTACGGTTAAAATAATCGAAACGGAGTCCAAAGGCCACGGATAGAAAAGGTAGCAGCGTATACCTATCCTGCAGATAGCCTTCAATGCGTTGTCCACGGATATATTCGTCTAAGGCGATCTTTTCCTCGAATCGGATGTCGTAGTCAATCTCACCTTCATCCGGTATTCGTGTGAAAGTGCCGGTAACCTGACCGGGCTCAAGTCCGAGAATTAATCCAAATTCTAAACGATGTCTCGGGTTGAGTTCATAAGTGAGATCTTCGCGGAGGGTGTAACTCGGGGCATCAATATTAAGAGAAAGCTCAGGACCAAAATTGACATCAAATAGAAACTTTGAACGGGTTAGCGATAGGTAGGAGGTGAACCGTTCCGTCAGGAATGAGCGGAGGTGGATCCCCGCGCCCTCAAAACCACTTTCAAAACTGGTATTCCCTCTAAAGTCTTGGTCTACACTATCACCGTCCAACTTTAGGGCGAATCGGTCCCCAGAGGCGAAGAGATTAAAAAAGAGTTGATGTTTTTCGCTAAGATCGTAGCCTGCTTTAATTTGGTAATCCCAAAAGCGAGGAAAGGCAGTGATTGACCCCGTGTCAAACGAGAATGAGCCGATGAAAAGGTCGATATAGCTTCTGCGTCCAGCTGCGTACCAGAACCCTTTTTCGCCGATTTTGCCTTGGAGTAGTCCTTCTGAGTAGAGGAGGTTAAGATTAAATTTTCCACCGAAGTTTGTTGGACTGCTGTTTTGTGAGGAGATGTCAATCACTGCTTGTGAATCGACACCATATTCGACGCCATATCCGCCGGCGTAGACATCAATGTCGTCAATAATTTCGGAACTCAAAGAAGAGACGAGTCCGCCGAAATGGTAGGGATAGCCGACGGGTACTCGGTCGAAGTAATAGAGGTTATCCTCATCGGAGCCGCCACGGATGTAGAGTGCGCCACTGAAATCATTTGCGACCCCGATGCCCGGAATGGCAGGCAGGGCGCGGAGCGCGTCGCCAGCGGTGCCGGGCAGGCGCGTAATTTCTGATGCTTGAATGCTTTTTTTGTTGACAGTCTTGGGGACGCGTTTGCCGGTTACCTCTACACTTTCAAGACGAACCTGTTCTGTTGCGACATAGATTTCGGTTTTTTGACTTTCCGCTGCTGCGACGACCACCGAGGTTTGTTGTATCAGTTGCGTCTCAGGCACCGTGGTAACTAATGTATAAGTGCCTTCAGGAACAGTACTGAATACGAATTTTCCATTTTCATCAGTTTTTTGACGTTCATCGGTTTGAAGGATCCGGACCTCTGCGCCTGCCAATGGTGTTTTCGTGTCGTTGTTGTAGACGGTGCCTTCAATTGTTCCCGTTTGTGAAAAGGCAACTACAGGAACTATAAGAGTCATCATCAGGCAAAACAAACTTTTCATTAGAATTGGCAACCTCTATTCTGTATATGTTAGGAAATTGTATGTGTTTTATTTAATAAAAGTATACAATTTTCCTGCTTGGATTGCCAAAAAAAATGTAGTGCCTTTCAACTTTCAGATGTCGGATCGCTTAATGATTGGTTTACATTGATGGGTAAGGACGGGCAGGGTTGCCCGTCCGGTGTGTTTCTCTGTTAGTGTACGACCGCTTCGGAACCGAGGTTTTCCTGAATCCATGTTCGGAGTGGGACATCTTTTTCCCCCGGAGAGGTATACCCCATACCGCCCGTGCTTTTACCCAAAATCTGCTGTCGAATTGGATCGGAGTGCTCCATGACGTGTTCCACTGTCATATCATCGCGAGGTTGGAGCCAGCGGTAACTATAGCCGTAGAAAAGTACCTTGCGCATGGTGTCGGAGGTATTACGTCCTGCTGCGTGCCAGAGTCTCCGATCGAAAAAGACAGCGGTTCCTGGTTTCGCGAATATAGGTGTGGCGTTCTCAGGGTCCGCGGTGCTGTCTTCTGGCATTTCTACCTTGTTTAGTCGGTGGCTGCCCGGTATTGCGGAGAAATTACCCCGTCCCGGTACGGATGTATCCGTCAAGAAGTAGGCGACTTTCAGCGATACACGCGGGCGCGGGTTACCTTCCAATTCAATGTTGAGTCTTCCACTGTCTTGGTGCCATCCGAGTCGTTTCTGTTTATCATGTTCTTCGGATGGCAGCGGTGGTAGCACGATTAGATGTGAATGGTAGAGTTTGATGTTCCATCCTAAAATTCCCCACACTTTTGGGAACGTTGTGTGCCAATCCAGCAACTCGATAAAACTCTCATCTCTACCCACGAAGTCAAGGAGGTTGAAACGTGCGTCGGGTGGGAGTTCGTCTTTGCCCAAGTACTCAGCACCGACGCGATCAACAGCGGCAATTAACTTCTCAACCATCTCTTGCGGGATGGCATCTTCAACGACCAAAAAGCCGTTTTCCTCAAAATGCTGTTTTTCTGTTTCGGTCAAACAGTGTTCTAAACATAGCGGATTCATTGTGTTCCCCCATGAAAGATGCTTTGGTTTGCGAAAAGTTTATACTGATTTTGAAATTTCGTCAACGTGAAAAATATATGTAATCAGTTATCGGTTGTTAGGACAAAGTGGAAACCATTAGTTGTTAGCTATCAGCAGTCAGCAACGGCGTTAATGAGAAATTAGAAAATTTTCGGACGCCACCTGCTTCGCTCGCTGGGCGGCGCGCCATCTCCGCCAAAAATTCACGCTTGCAGTAAAAAGGAACCCTACACCAATCATGCCGACGATCGTACCGCCTAACATCAAGTCAGGATTTACCGCGACGCTATAAATTGCGCCTCCGATGAGAACGAAGGCAATCAGGGCATCTTTAAAACTGTTTCTTTGTGCCCGTTTCTGAAGGAGTTGTAGATTGGCGAGTTTCTTTTTTTTGATATAGTCAATAAGTGGCTCTACGGGAACATGCACCGACTCGGCTTGTCCGGGTAGCACCTCTCCGACACAGCGAAATCCGATATTTCCGGCACTATAGTTTGGTGGTGCATGTAAACGGTTGGCGCATCGAAAGTAGCGTTCTGCTGTGCTATCGCGCACTTCCAACCATGAACCACCGCGTAAGGCTTTCTGTTTTTCAGGAGTTGCCTGTTCTGTTTTTTCGTGTTTTGGATTAGGATATGGTTGATACCAGTCAGCAGTCCATTCCCACACGTTCCCAGCAGCTTCGCCGACCCCGTAAGGACTTGCTGTGACAGGTCGGGTGCCTACGGACGTAAGGGACGCTGTCAAGATCTGTAAAGTTTCAGGCGGAGTTTCTGTGGACTCGGATTCATCGGGAATGAAGATATTGCCCCATGGATAAATCCTGCCATCGGGACCCCGACACGCTTTTTCCCATTCTGCTTCTGTGGGGAGCCGCTTGCCTGCCCATTGGGCATACGCATTGCTATCGTGCCAACTGACGTGGACAACCGGGAGGTTCGCGTCCTCAGGCGTAAAGTTACCGTTTTTCCAATGTACCGGCGGCGGATGATCCGTTGCTGCTACAAAAGCTGCGTATTCGGCATTCGTCACAGGATATTGTTCAATGAGAAATGCATCCAGAAAGCGAACGTGCATCGGTGCCTCATCAAGTTTCGCGTGTTCTGAGTTGACTAATGCGGTCCCATAGAAGGGTTCAATATCGGTGCCCATGATAAACGCACCCTGCGGAATAAGAACGACGTTGGTGGGTTTTTAGTCTTGATTCATCCGATTTTTTATACCAATTTTTCGGAAACCTGTGAGTTGCGCCGTCTTTTGTATAGCAATTTTTCGGAAACCTGCGAGCTACGCCGTTTTTTGTATAGCAAGTTTTCGGAAACCTGCGAGCTACGCCGAAAAATTCCACGCTGTTGTAGCATACTTGGTGTCAACCAAGATTTCTGCTTGTGTCTGTTCTGTTGGTGACAATTCACTTGAATGAAACGCAATTCCGAGGTTAAATGTTTCAGATATTGCTTGGATGAGTGCGCTTCGGGTTATCGAACGTCCGTCTATATTGATAGCAGTTGATTTTTCACGCAGCATCTCTTGGACCTCAGGGTCTTTTGAGACGCGTGCGAGGATAGAGAGGGGCGGCATATCCAAGGAGATGTAGCCTTGAAACATGATCCCATTTCGACTGCGCCTGACAGAAACGCCTGCCAATTTCTTGTTATCCGACATCACATCGTGTTCAGCGGGATTGGTCAGGCAGATATTTTGTGCTGTTTGGGAGGCATCAGGACATGCAGCGTAGCACTGCGCGGGGATGCCGAGTTTCTGGAACGCTTTGATGAGGGATTGTCCGATGCGTTGATAAGCGTCGGAAACACTTAATTCTCCAGCACTCCTTGGGAGGATCAGTGTATAAGTCAATTCCCATCCATGCACAACGGTGCCGCCACCGGTCATTCGTTTCACTAGTTCGATGCCATCTGCACGGCACGTATCCACGTCGACTTCTGCGGCAATATCTTGGAAGTAGCCGAAACTGAATGCGGGTTGCGTCCAACCGTAAAACCGTAGTGTTGGATTCGGCTGTTCCTTCTGTGCAGCGAGGATTGCTTCGTCGATTGCCATGTTCATCGCCGCACTATTTTTTCCCATATTCAGCAGTCTGCCGATGGTTTCCATTAAGATAGTGGGACGCGGCACACCGCTGTCGTATGCGCATCGCAGTACCAAAAATACCCGTCCCAGTACGTCATTCCGTGTGGTTCCGGGTGGGGTTCGGGTATCTCAATTTTGTTGATATGGCTGCCATCTTCTGGATCGAGATGGAAGATCGCGCGATGGTTCGTTTCGACACACCAGAGATCGTCACCGACCCATGCGATACCGTGCGGTCGGTCGCCGGGAGCAGGGAGTGTGTGTATTACCTTGAAACCGTCTTCAACATCTACCTGATAAACGGTGGCAGAAGGTGGCACCGCTAACCAGAGTTTATTGTCGCGCCATTCCAAGCCGTGTGCACCGGTCTGACCTGCGCCGGGTGTTTCAAAAGAGGCGAGCGTCTCACCGCTTTCTGGATCGGTTGATAGGATTTCACAACTGTAGGTAGACGCAAGCCAGAGTGTGTCTCCTGTATCTGTAATACCGCTGCCCCTGTCGGAACCAGTGGCGAGGGTCTTTTTCACATCGCCATCGTAGGAGACGAGGTGAACCTCATTGGTCTGTTGGTCGAGGATCCAGAGTCCGTCTTCTGTGGCTTGCATTCCGTTGGGTTGTGGACCTGGGGAGTCAAAAACTTTTTCGATTGTGGGCATGTGAAACCTCCGTATACGATATATTGTATTGAGGTTTTATTGTATGCAGTTTTGGGAAGGATGTCAAGAATTTTTTAGACTGCTTGCTATGGGTTTGTAGTCGCGCAACTCATTTCGTATTGTGTGGGTCCTGTATAATATGGGTTCAACGAATCTTTCTAATCTGTCAGGCGTAAGAGAGTATATTTACTGGAGTGGCTTGAAAAAGGAGTTGGCGAGCAGCAGAGGGGCGCGCTTCTGGAAGTTCCTCTCTGTGCTCTGCCAAAATCTCCTTTTGAATTCTGTATAACTGAAATCATGATGTATGATATATGAATGTGAAGTATGAATGGATTTCAGTTTGAATTCCGTATGACTGAAATCATAACGACTTATGTATAATTTGTGGGCTTTGGTCATACTAAATAAATTATACATCAATTAATTCAGTTTTGCAAGAAAAAATACAATTTTTGTATAAAAAAATCTTATTTTGATGGATTTTTCGCAAAAAATGCGCTTTGAAAGGATAAAAATGCGCTTTGAAAGGATTTGAGAGGATAAGTATCTGCCTACGCAAGTGCATAGACACCGCGCCGGATTCTGACAATCTCACCTGTTTCCACAAGATGGGTGAGTTCGTTTTTAATGGAGCCCGGATTCCCGTCAATTGCTTCGAGGATCTCAGATGTTGTTTTCTCTCCATCCGAAAGTAGACTGAAAATCTGCACATGAAATGGGGTCCGCTCGATTTTACCGCCCCGTAATCTCATCAAGATACGGTTCGCTTGTGCCTTAGAAACACCAAGCAGATATTCAACACGTTTTCGGTTCCAAGAGGCGTCCATATTCGCGTATTCTGCCTCGTATCCCTCGCGTATCCGAATTGTCTCTGAAAGTTCATCCAACCCGCCAGCGATCTCAAAGTCTTCCCAATCGAATAACTGTGTCTCTGGGGCATCGGTGACAGAGGGTAGCCGCAAAGCCGTATTGAGAACCAGCGTTTTGCCTGATGCCTCATTGGATCCAGCGATACGGACGATCTGTGTCAGTGCACCGATAGCGTTCTGTTCGTAGAGTTCCTGTATCCGTTCATCTTCAAATTGATAAGGATTCATTGTCAGGTTGTAATTTAACGGTTCCACTTGATTTCCGAACAGAATTTTCGCTTCTTCCCAGATGAATTTTGGGGGCCAATAAGGTGTACCAACGATCCAGACAACATCAGCAGTCTTAAAGATAGATTGTAGAACATTGATGCGGTCGTAGTAAAGGTCAGTCGCTTCAAAAGTGGATCGCAAGTCCTCAGGATGTGCTGGGGTGTCTTTGATAAGATCGTGGTAGCTGATAATCTTATCAAAAACATTTTTCAACATCACCCTCGTACTTGTGCTTGAGATAACGACATGATTGCGATTTGGGTGTTGCTTCATTTCTTGATAGATACTGCGAAAAAAGCGGCTCGCAATTTCAGAAAGGCTGAACACATCCCACTTAACCTCGTAGTTTGCGATTGCATAGGAAATATGCGGTGCGCTCCGTAGCTGAAAAACCTTATTCCCTGAAAGTGATGTTTCTTGCGATTCAACCCGTCTCACCGAAACAGTTTCTTCAGGAAACACTTTTTTAAAGCCATCTTCCGAGAACGCTGGTGATATGAACACAAGTTTCTGAATCTCTTGATGAATTCTTGGTGGTAACCAGAACCGCAAAATCCCGTCATCGACAAACATCGGCGCATCCATATCCCGGGTGTAATACGCGAAAAATGTTTTCAACTGATGCCATAGCGTCCACTTCGAGTCGCGATACACATTTGGGAGTTTCTCTATGTTTTCTGAGGTCGATATATCCAAAATTTCGAGCTGGATCGCACTATCAGTATCTACTGCAACCCAGTTCCCCGCTTTATCTCTACAATTTATCTGACACATCTGTTGAACAATGCTATTTTCTAATCCTTCAAACGCCTGAATAACTGTGCGAATTCGCTTCGCGATATCGCCGTGTTGACTGTCTGTAATCCGAATAGCGTTCAGCACTGTTTTTGCGAATTGCCCCAACGCTGCACTACTCCAATTAATGAGCCAGTCTTCAAGAATTTCGGTTGACAGATGATGCTCTGAAAAGAGTTTCGTGAGTTGGGATTCAGAATCGTTTATAATACAGATCCGATCAGAAACAATCAACGCATCAACAAGTCCGGCGTACCGCCGATCCAGAAAGAGGTTTGGAATATTGGATACGATGACCTGCTTTTCCTTGAGCATCTCGAATTGAGAGAGATACCCGCGCGCCTGACACGCGTCATAAACCGGACAACTTGGGCAGATACTCCTATTCGGATCACCGCCCTTCTGCGCTAAGGCATCACATCTCTTGGCATCTTCGCAGACGTTTCCCCGCGCGAAAGGATTCTGCATCCGTTCAGCAATGGGTGTCCACTCCGTCTGTTTCCAGCGATAGTTTCTCGGTTTCCAACGTCCTACTGAAACACCTTGTTCTTCATAATACCGTTCTGCGTCTTCAGCATCGTGTGCGGTATTAGCGTTGATCCATATAGGTGTGGTATCAAGGAATGTGGCTTCGATTTCACTTTTCTTTTCAGTGCTCATTGAACCCGTGATAATCCCAAGAATGCGGGCTTCCGGTTCAGAGAACTTCCTCTCATCTTCCACCGCAGTGTGTTTCACTTTTTTAAGGAGCGGTCTGGGTCGTTTGATTCCAATCGGAGAAAGTTCACCGCGTTGCACTGCAAGGAGACTTTCATTCACAACTTGTTCTGTTTCTAACGATTCTATGACATCGAAATCGTCGAAATCCTGTGTATCCACGAGTGCTTCATCTATTAAGTCTAATTCGGATGCTGGAGCGGGTTCATGAAGCAGCTCTCGCAAAACATCGAGAAACGCAAAAAGCACATCTTTAGAAATGATGGGTGGGTCTAATAGGCTGCCCTTAAGGATCTCGTAGCGGGCATCCCAGCGTGTGTAGCCTTTATCGCCAATAATCTTAACGTAGATATCACGATCGCGGTGGTCTATGTCAGGTAGATGCTTATGGATATACTCCTTTGCGTCCGTTGTGTTCGGATGGAGATAGTCCGGTACTCGACACGAAAACCGCAAGCCTCCACCTTTGAGTAAAGTGAGTAGCGGGTTCATAACAGCATTGACGAGTGCGTCCACACATGCAACAACGGCATCAGGGGCGTCTTGGATCGCTCTGTAAGTAAACTCGATGTCGTGCCAGTTAGCACCCTCGCGGGCGGATGGCGTTCCTGTATAGACCTGAATCCCCCACGACGAGAACCATCGTCTCGAGCTCCAGTTGAGTGTGCCTTGTCGTCTTAAGAGACGCGTACCACCACGATACGCTGGCCCCTGATCAAAGGGAGCCTGTCCGATCGGCGTAAACGAGATAGCTGCCTGTTCAAGGTCATGCAAAAGCAACGGATGCTGACGCGCACAATAAACAATATAGTGGTAAGGGTACTCACCGTGCAACGTGGGGGAGACAATGGTTTCCCGCTGCTGCAGCTCCTTTTGTCGCCGTTCATGGCACTGTTGGATAATATCTTTCACAGATTCCATGAGAAATCTCCAAAATATACGTGCTTTGGGTCTTTACGAACCTTAAAGAACGGCTTGAAAGCGTCGTGTGGAGATTGCGAACCTAACGCCATTTGTGAAGGACGGTGAGAAAAGTCTCGCTACCTTCCGCTCTCAGATTGGTTGCTCCAGATAGGCAAGTGCCGTCACACTATTAAAAATATCATACTATAAACGAGATAAATTATCAATATATCTTTGTTGAATATTTCAATATTGGTTTGCAAGCTCCTGAAAAAAGTGATATAATTCCGACATAATACTATTTCTCGAAGTAGATATTGCATGCCCAACTTTTCTGAAACGGTCGCGGTTGCACAAACTAACAGTTTTGCGGTGTACTTGAAGAAACACCCCAGATGCGACGTGCCTCATGCTACATGTACATTGAAAGGTATTCAATTAGGAATGGTATAACTTAAAATACAATATCTTGGAGTTTGCTTTTGAATATTGATATATTGAAAGGGAAAACAGTTGGAGCTGCTGTTTCGGGTGGCTTGGATAGTTGCACCATCACCAAATGGTTGGTTGATAACGGAGTCAACGTTGTCTGCTTTACGGCTGACCTCGGACAACCTGACGAACGAGACGTTTCTGAAATCAAGGAACGAATGTTGGCGTGTGGTGCTGAAGAGGCTGTTATTATAGACGCGAAAGATGCCCTTGCGGAAGATGGTATCCGTCTTATCCAGTGCCAAGCAATGTATGAAGGTGGTTACTGGAATACGACAGGTATCGCGCGACATGTCACAGTGAAAGCACTGCTGCCGGAGATGGAGAAACGCGGTGTTTCTATCTTAACGCACGGCGCAACGGGTAGAGGCAACGATCAGGTTCGGTTTCAACTCGCTACGAATATGCTTAATCCGCATTTCGAGGTTTATGCCCCGTGGCGAGATGCTGAATTCCTGAAAAAGTTCGGCGGTAGAAAAGAGATGATAGACTTCTGCCAAGCACACAACCTACCGATTACTGCGACACACGAGAAGCCCTACTCAACCGACGCCAACCTCCTCGGACTTACGCATGAAGCCGGGCAGCTCGAATCGCTGAAGACTCCGGCAGGTTTTATCAGTCCGGGTATGGGAGTCCATCCGAAAGATGCCCCTGATGATGTCGAGCACTTTACAGTTACCTTTGCGCGTGGGACACCTGTTGAAGTCAACGGAAGCCCTGTCACAGCACTTCAGAGTCTGACAGAGGCGAATCGTATCGGTGGACGAAATGGGGTTGGTATCGGTATTCATACCGTTGAAAATCGGTTTGTTGGAATTAAGAGCCGCGGCGTTTACGAATCGCCAGGGATGGAATTGCTTGGAAAGTGTTATGAGTATCTGCTCCAGCTGATTTTAGACAGACGTGCGCGCCGACACTTCGATAACGTTGCACCGACAATCGCTGAACAGATTTATCAAGGTTACTGGTTTGATGCTGCGACGCAGGCATTGCTATCTTCGATTCAACCGCTGACTGACTTGGCGAGTGGGACTATCACAGTGGCGCTCTACAAGGGAAATGTCGCATTCTATGCTGCAGGGGGCGCACCGCATTCACTCTATTCCGAGGAGACAGCCTCTATGGAAGATATCGGTGACTTTGATCATGCAGATTCGGAAGGGTTTTTAGCAGTGTTGGGTGTAGGCGCGCGGGCATCGGCTGTTGCTGGACAGACGCAGGAGTAGACGTTTATGGCACCTCAAGTTTTGCGAACACCTGTGTGATAATACTTTCAACATCACGTCCATCCGCCTCCGCCTCATAACTGATGATGACTCGATGCCTTAGTACATCCATACCGACGGCGTGAATATCTTCTGGCGTGACATAACCGCGCTCGGAAAGGAACGCTCTTGCTCTTGCCGCAAAGGCGAGAAAGATCGTCGCGCGTGGCGAGGCACCGTATTCAATGAGTGTCCTGAGTTCGTCTAACTGATACGCTTCTGGGGCGCGCGTTGCGCACACCAAATCGACGATATAATTCTCCAATTGTTCCGCCATATAGATGTTTCGGACAACCTCTCGGAACCTAATAATATCTTCCGGAGAAATCACCGGTTGAATTGTAGCGATTTCTTCAGTTGTCATCCGGCGAAGGATTTGTAATTCCTCTGAATGTGAGGGGTAATCAACTTTAATCTTTAGCATAAATCTGTCCACTTGTGCTTCTGGTAGTGGATAGGTGCCTTCATGCTCAATCGGATTTTGGGTTGCCAAAACGAGAAACGGGTCATCAAGTGGATACGTCGTACCACCAATCGTTACCTGCCGTTCTTGCATCGCTTCAAGGAGCGCGCTTTGCACTTTAGCGGGTGCGCGGTTGATCTCATCTGCGAGGATAACGTTGGCGAAAATGGGTCCCTTTTTCGTGTAAAAATCGCCTTTCTGCTGATCGTAGATGAGTGTGCCGACGAGGTCTGCTGGCAGTAGATCAGGAGTAAACTGAAGACGATTGAAGGAAGCGTCAATGGTCTGCGCAAGTGCGCTGACAGCGGTTGTCTTGGCGAGTCCGGGTACGCCTTCGAGTAGAATGTGCCCGTTACAAAGCAGCCCGATAATTAGTCCCTCTAATAACGCGGTTTGCCCGACGATAATTTTCCCTGTTTCTGTGAGTATCTGCTGAACTAACCCGCTATCGGCTTGGATGCGGGCGTTCATTGCTTCTAAGTCGTAGTTTTGCATGTGTTAATGGCTATCGGCTGTCGGCTATCAGCCTTCAGCAAGAGAGTTTTGTGGTATCCACGTGAGAAGCGAGGTTACACACCGACGACTGACAATCATTCCCTCTGACAGCCGATGGCTGATGGCTGACGGCTATTAGGTGAAAAACGGTTGTGTTTCGCCTTCTTGGAAGGATTGCTCAAGCCACGGATCCTCAGTTTTCTGCCTAAATTCGATGACTTTTCGGCGCATCTCGTTGGCGATGTCTTGTAACGCTGGTACATCAATGAGGTTCCGCGACTCTGCGGGATCGTTCTGGATATCAAACAACGCCTCGCGGCTCTGTTGTAGAAAATCAGTACGCTGGCGTTCTCCGAGTTGCTGGACATTGTCATCACGTACAGCTGTCCATGAAATCGAGCGGAACAGATCACTTGGGAGTGGTGTCTCCAGTTGGTACGCCAGATTACGGACGTATTTATACCGTCTGCCGCGTAAGACGCGATACGGGTAGTAGTTCGTCACTTCGTGAAAACAGTGTGAGAAGTAGGTTTCTTCCCATTCACCGTTGCCCGGTTGTGCGCTGTCATCTTCAAGAATAGGGAGAATTGACCTACCCGGAAGTGCGTTTTCTCCATCGGGGTGCGTAACACCACACCAATCTAACATCGTCGGGCAGAAATCTACCCAGTTGACGAGTGCTTGATTGTGGAAGTCGCGTTTCTGTTGCGTAGGACTGGAAATCAGCAGTGGGCAGTGGTGTCCACTATCGAAGCTTGATGCCTTCGCACCGGGAAATGGCATCGCGTGATCGGTTGTTACAAAAACGAGGGTTTCGTCTGCACGGCCAGAAGCATCAAGTGCATCTAAAACTGCACCTACGACAGCATCCCATCGCGAGACGCTTTCGTAATAGTCTGCGAGGTCTTCACGGACAGCCGGTACGTCTGGCAAGAAATTTGGGACAATGATCTCATCGGGTGTATAGGAACTGGGTTCAATACCTGCGGGTGTCTGATCGTTTCCGAATCCTTTGCCTGCGCGGTGCGGATGCGTACTGCCGATATGGAGATAGAAAGGCGTATCTGTATTCTCGTTGAGAAATTGTGTGACCTTTGTTGCCATGTCCGCAGGGCTTCGGGCGTTAACTTTTGGTTCAAAATCGAAGGGGTAAACGCTCTCTGGTTCTACGTGTTTCTTTCCGATACATGCCGTAGCGAATCCGTGTGTTTTCAGGATCTTTGGGACGGATTGCATATATTCATGCGTGCGAAATCCGTGTATTCCGTGGCAGTGTCCGTATTGTCCATGTGTGTGGCTATGTTGGCCGGTGAGAATACATGCACGGCTCACGGCGCACGAGGGACTTGTACAGAATGCATGGTCGAACACGACACCGCGTTCCGCAAATGCATCAATGTTTGGTGTTCGGATAACGTCATTTCCGTAGCACTTTGCGATACGGCTCCAATCGTCAGCGATGACAAACATCACGTTTTTGTAAGAATTGTTCATGGTTTTCCTTATTTAGGGCACAATTATTCAAAGAGTTGAGAAACTTGACAGGTAAACCCCGGCACGACACCCTCACCGGTGAGTGTGTCTTCGCGCATGAGCAGTGCCATGTCGTTTTCAGAGCGATAGACCGTCACCGTTTTAGAACGCGGATCCAGAACCCAGACAAGGCGGGTTCCGGCGTTCAGATAGGCAAACGCTTTGTCTACAACACGCCACTGAACGTCTGTCGGTGAAACCACCTCAATCGCCAAATCGGGCGGTATCAGGAAACCTGTGTTTTCGTCTCCATCCAACCCGGAAGTTGACACAAACGCAACATCTGGCTTCAGCCCGCGTGCACCCACCTGAAAAGTTGCCTCTACATGGACCTCCCCTAACTGATTCTCACGCACATGCTGATCCAAATACCGGATAACGTTAACACTAATCTTACTATGTATCCTCGTTGGTGGGGACATCGGCACTAATTCTCCTTTAACGTATTCATATCCGTCTATATCGTTCTCAAGAAATTCTGCCAACGTCATGGAGACCTGTTCCGGTGAACGAATGCCCTGCGTGATTTCGTGAAGTTCTTGTTGTGTCATGCTTTCATTCCTTTTTTGATGTTTTATACCAAACCGCTCCGTTTTCTTAAGAACCATTCAAATCCGAGGAGTGCGATCACAGCACCAAAAATAAGCGGGATATTCCAGATGTCAACATCCGTAATTTTTGAGGTTGCGCTTTCGACGAGTGGAATCTGATTCACGAGTTGGGCTGCCTCCTCCGTCGCATAGTACTTCCCACCACTCCCTTCAGCAAGCGTTTTGAGGAGCGCAATGTTGAGTTCAGCATTACTAAATTCGGCGTAAGATGCTTTTACCTCAAAAAGGGTCTGTTGTTCACCGAGGTTTTCACCAGCAAGGGTACCGGTAGCAGTGACAGTGTATTCACCGTATTGATTCGGAATAAAGCGTGCTGTGTAAAGTCCATCTCTACCAAGGACCTGCTCAAGTTTTAATTCTTTGCGCTTGCCTGCTTCGTCAACAACAATAGCTCGAATTTTTGCGTTGTTAGTCAGTTGGAATTGTTTATCGGTAGCGGTAACCTCAATCACGACAGGTTCTTTCAATGTGTAGGCTGTTTTTGCGATATCAAGTTTAATGTGTTCTTTTGGTGCGGTTGTCAACCATCTGGCGGTCTGTCTCCAGAAGCGTTCATGGCTATCATCTTCAGGGGAGTCTTTGAGCATTTGCCATCGCCATGAAGTATGTGGCGTAAAAACCATCACGCGTCCGGCGTTGTAATTATGGGTTGCGATGAGAATTCGATTTCCAAATTCATTCCGGTCAGTTGGATGTTCCGCCAAAACGAGCGCACCTGCCTTGGCACGTTTGACTTTACTATAGCCTACAAGCGGTTTGAGATTCGCCCAACGTTCCATATTTTCGGTAGGGGTATCCGCCAACGCCATCAAATTTTCGACTTTCCCGTCTGGTGTCAGTTGCAATTTATATCCTTCGTTTTTCGCAGAGAACCGTGAACCTGTGGTTAATCTGGTCCGTCGTCTTGGTGTTGTTAGTGCTGGCGGGGATCCGAGTTCTATTTCTACGGGGATGCACTGTGCGATAGGTGTATTGATATAGGATCCAGCGAGTTCGTGGTTTCCCAAAGAGCTTGAACCGCCTAACATTAGCAATCCACCGCCGCGGGTGCGTACAAACTCAAGTGTATTTTCAAGTTGCGCGGGTGTAAATTGGGAGGCATCCACGTTGCCTAAGATGATAGCATCAAAGTCGAAAAGTGTCTCTTTATCATCTGGATAAAAATCAAAATCGTGCGATGTTGTGGTGCGAGTGCCGAGATAATTTCTGCTGCCATCAGCTGAGAGTTTTGTCAAGATCCGGTCGGTTAATTGGACGTTGGGATCCTTTTTCAGCGTCCGTTTTATGAACCCAAATTCAGCGCGCGGCTTACCATCGACAAACAGGATTTTCACACGTTTGGTCGGGGCAACCTTTAGTAAAAATGTTTTTGTGTTGTTCTGTGGTACCGCTTCCGTTTCTCCCAAGGCTGCATGCACCTCAAATTTTTGGGTTCCGGCTTGGCGCGGTGTAAACTTAAGCCCCACGCGTTTTGTTTTTTCGTCCGAAGCAGCGTCTGTTCCACCGATTTGCGGTATCCAAGAGGGCCCTTCGTCTAAGTCAACGGATTCTGTTTTCAGTATTCGTCCCTCGCTTGTTAATTGGAGATTAACCTTTTTGCCGCTAAATCCCTTCCGTTTTACGGTAGCCCATATTTCGACGGGAAAATCTTCTTCTGCGGTGCGGGGCACATCCAATTTGACGATCTCAAGGTCTGGATTGCCTTCTTCTGCCCCGACACCGATAGTGTGGATAGGCAGTTTTCGCTCTCGAATTTGCATCGCAAACTTGGTGATGTCAGTGCCACTTCTATCTACGCCATCGGTTAAAAGGACGGCACCAGAGAGAGGGATTCCTTGTAGGTCATCAAGTGCTTCGTTTAATGCTTGGGGAATGTCTGTGCTTTCTCCGTTCGCGCTCGTCAATGCTCCGTCAGGAATACGTTTTGCTGTAGTGTCAAATGCAAAAAGGCGTACTTTGAATTTGGCGTTCAGTTTTTCAAGGAGTCCTTCATTCTCGGCAAAGAGTAGATCGTTGACCCGATGCAGGCGTGGTGCTGAATCGGTAGCGTCGGTAATCTGCATACTCTTGGAACGATCAACCATTACCAATAGGTAGGAATCATCAGGGTTTGACTGGTAAATTGTTAGAAACGGTTTGAGTAGACAAAAGGCGATTAGACAGAGCACGATGGCGCGAAGAAAGATAAGAAACCCGCGGAACCCGCGTCTGATACGTCCTTGTGTACTCCGATATGCCCAAATAGTAGCGGCAACAAGCGCGATAAGTAGAACGGCAATTAGAAGCCCTGGTAGCGGTACCCCAAACGAGAAATCTCCCTCTCGAAAAACGTCAATGGGATACTTCATTATTTGTTCAAACATTTTTTAATTTATGGCCTCCTGGGCTGCGCTCCACTACATTCCGCGCAGGTTTTCTGTTAATTCTGTACATTCTTCAAGTCGCGCAGGCTTTTTAACACGCCAAGATGAACACAACACCCTTTTACCGAGTGAGACCGTCGATGGTTAATGATTAATCCCTCGATTGCTGCTAACTATTCTGAAGTCTTTACACAGAGATCTTGATGCACTGACCTGTGCCTGCGGATTCGTGCAATGCATCGATGGTTCGCATATTTCCGAGCGCGTCTGATATCGGTAATCGGGTCGGCATGCCGTTTTCTACTGCTTGGCAGAGGTCCAAGATTTCAGCGGCGTAAGGATTCACGCCGCTAACGCTAAAAGTTTCACCATTCACGATGAAATGTGCCTCACCCTCCGAATTGCCCCATGCGCTCTGAACAAAGAGCATACCCTCCGTGCCAGCGACTTCATAGGATTCACGCCACGTCCAACCGAAACTGCAATCCAATTGCCCGGTAATACCATCGCCAAAATCTAAGGTTCCGATCAGTGTTTCCCAGACGTTGTTAATTGGTTCAAATTTGCCTGTTGCCCAGACGGACTGCGGTTCTCGTCCGACGAGATAACGGATGATGTTAATACAATAACATCCTAAATCCATGACAGCACCGCCACCGAGATCACCTCTCAATCGCCAATTCTGTCGATCCGTGAGTCCTGTCGAAAAAGTGGAGCGCGCGTAGCGTACTTCCCCAATCGCGCCCTCCTCAATCTTCTGTTTCACGGCGAGCGTCAACGGGTGATGCCGGTACATGAACGCTTCCATCAGTAAGATATTGGCGTTTTCTGTAACTTGAATCATCTGCTCCAACTGCGTGGTGTTAACGGCAATTGGCTTTTCAACAAGAATACCTTTGACATTACACCGCACTGCCTCAAGCACATTTTTGAGATGGCGTGAGGGCCACGTGGCGACTACCAGAACATCTGGCTCCTGTTTCTCTAACATCTGTCGGAGGTCGTTGTAAGTGTTCTGAACGTTATATTCGGTAGCAAAACGCTCAAGCGATTCAAACTTCTCATCGCACGCGCCTACAATTTCAATCTCCGGCAAATTTCGCCACGCGTTGCCGTGTGCATTAGATATACCACCACACCCAACAATTGCGACCCGATATTTTTTTGACATAATTTTACCTTGGAATTGTCAGTGGATTCGGGGTTACAAACCCCTTCTACTATAGTGAAGAAATTTCTACTAACCGTTTCTCTTGTGCTGAGAGATTTGCCGCAAGCGATATTTCAAGTGTTTTGACGGCATCGCTGTACGGACTCAAAATCGGAGACGCGTCGCCACTACGGACAGCCTCTACAAAAACTTCGTCGATTGTCGGTCCCGGCTCTGTTTTATCCACCCATTCACCATCTTCATGTACTGAGACTCTTGACGGATTCCAATTCAATAATTCTTGTTCATATAGGATATCCAAGACATTGGCATTTGACCAGTCGCGTGCATACGCCCAAGCGGCTGTCAGTGAACCGATGGCACCGTTGCTGAATTGAAGTCCGACACTATTACTGTCTGGGCAATCGATTTCTTTTAGCACTCGATTTGCTTGCATCGCGTAGACCGATTCCACTTCACCGGCAAGATTGCGCATCATGTCAATTGTGTGTGTTGCTTGTTCGACCAACTGACCGCCGGATTTGTTCATTTGTCGTAGCCATCCATCTGGGCTACCGAGACCACTTCCACACCAATACTTGCCGACCACCATGTTAATCGTTTTATCCGTTAGAATTTGCTGCGTTATTCGCGTCGAACCGAGATAACGGAGTTGGTAACCTACGCATGTTATGAGTCCGGCTTTTTTCACCGCCGCTTCGATTTCACGTGCAATATCAATATTAATGGCAACAGGCTTTTCAACGAGAAACGGTAAGCCACGCGCAATAACGTCGAGTTCTGGTTGTCCATGAACGAAAACAGGGAGACTGAGATAGACTGCCTCCAAGTCATCACGTTCAAGTAGGTCTTGGTGAGCGGTGTAGGGATCCGCATTATGCTTCTCGGCTGCACTTTGCGCGCGTTCAGCCTGAACGTCGCACACGGCGACAATTCTTGCGCCTTCAATGCCCGACAGTTGGTTCATGTGTCCATTGGCATTACCGCCGCATCCGATAAATCCGATTTTAACTTCTTTCATTTTTTCCTTTATAAGCAATCTTTGCTTCAACTAACGCGCCTTGAAATTAACCTGTAACGCTTTTTCGATGTCCGCGCGCGGGTGGACACCAAACTGAGTTTCAAAATTGCGATCAAACGCGTCCTCTTCAATAGGATCAGGTTCAAGTGGAAGCTGGATAGGTTGTCGATTTGTCTGGATGGATCGGTGCGCAGCAATCACCATTTCCTGATCGGCTCTACCCATCTCTCCTGTCCAAATCGGTTGTGTATCTTCTCGAACTGCGCGGGCAATACCGTCAAGCATTGTTGCCAACGAGATACCTGTCTCTGAAATGCTCGTATGCTGATAAGAATTTACCCACTCAACAGTACCCCCTAATGATGCCGGGAGTTCTACAAAGATACGGTGCAGTGTTTTGTCTGCATTATATTCTCTCTGAAATTCGTATGTTTGCGCTCTGCCGGCGTTTTGGGTAAGGTCTTCGTCTGTGCAGACATTGACTGTTTCACCGCCAGTAGCACCTTGGTTCCCGTTAGTGATGATCGTACCGCGCTCACCACACGTCTCAAAACCGACGAGTTTATTTCGTCCGAGACATCCATTCTTGTTCCCTACCATGGCGATGCCGAGTCCACCGTTATCGAAATCTATGGCGTAAAACTCAAGGTTTTCGCGATTAAAATCTCGTTTTGCCCGGTCGACGTAAGGGGTGACAGGCATCGTATGTCCGATACTGCTGACTGCTTTCGGGTTGGCATTCATACGACACCGTATTGCGGCGAGTCCATGGTAGCCTGTTGTAGAAAAGAGTCGATGGCACTTATGAATGTTTCCGATGACCCCTTCCTTAATGAGTTTACAGACGAACTGTTCTACCGGGACAAACGGAAAGTTCTCTGATGTCTGGAGTTTCACGCCATTTTCGGCAGCGTCGGCGATCATCATGTCCATCAAACCGAGTGTCGGTGCGAGTCCAGTCTCCACGTTGTGTGAAATACCACATCGAGAGAGGTAACAGGAGACGATATGATGTAGCGGCGCAGGCACGACGACATCACAGACATCTGGCGAGGTTTCATCAACCATTTTCCTGAGATCTGTATAGGCTTTAGTGCCAACTTTCGCTGCACCGATTTCTGCTGATTCCTGGTGTGCGTCGCATACAGCAACGATGTCAAAGGTATTCTTTAATGTCGCGGCTGTTGATAGATGCGCGGCACCACGTCTGCCGTGTCCGATCAGAGCGTATTTTAGACCTGACATTCCGACCCTCCAACTCTATCATATAATATTCGCAGGACTTACGCAAATTTAGCACACGGCGCGAGGTTTTCGATTTTTAACCCCTAAATCGCCTTATCAAAGGACTTACAAAGCAGCTGCGTAAGTGCTAATTCGTACTGAGTGGTGAACGCGTTCAAACTTTTAACAGCAAGTTTTCGGTTTGCAAACTACACCGAAGATTTAGTGAACGCACTGATAGCCAGTTGCTTCAAGGCTTGCTCGGATTTTATCTACTTCGGCTGTGGACAATTGACGGAGCGGTCGGCGCATTGTCATTGATGGGAATCTGCCCATCAACCAGCGTGCGCATTTCATTCGCTGGTGTGCGTCGCTGCTGGGTTCACCGAAGTTGTAGACGATCCGTGCCAATGAATCCACTTGACTGCGTGCTTTGCGTGCCCCGATGAGATCGTCATTTAGCGCGGCGTGGACAACATCCACCATAAGTTCTGGTACAAATCCAGCAAATCCGATGAGTGCGCCGTCACTCCCTTCAAGCAGCGAAGCGAGCAGATATTCATCGTGGCAGGTCAAGATAGGAACATCTGATGCAGCCTCTCTAAGTTGTTCGTAGTCCCATCGCCAGCGCGCCATGTCGCGGGTCCCCATTTTGATGCAGATAACTTGTGGGATTTTCACCATCTCCAGCATCTCTTCAAGACTATACCCTGCCTTTGTCCATGCAGGATATTGGTGAACAATAATCGGTATATCCGCGCCTTCGGCAACATCTTGGAAGTAACCGACTGCGGTTTCAGGTGTCCTACCGAAACGTAACCAGTGATGTGCGGGCATTAAAAGGATAGCATCCGCGCCGGCTTCCTTCGCTGCGAGTGCATCATCAATCGCTGGCAAACTCCCTTCGGCACTAACGCCTGAGACGACTTTAACCCGGTCACCGACGGCTTCGGCGGTAATCCGTGTAACTTGTTGTCTTTCATGAAGGCGGAGAGACATGATCTCGCCGGTGTGTCCATTGCAGACGACCCCTTTTATGCCAGGAACACTTGCGAGTTCTTGCATGTATTGCTGCAATCCGGCTTCGTTGATTGATTCATCTTCATGAAAGGGACAGAGCGTTGCCGGGAATACACCCGCCCATGGATGGTGCTGCCAATTGAGTTTCATATTTTACGAAGACAGTTGTGGAAATCGAAAGTTTCCACAATTCTTTTCTTCCCTTTCGTTGGTAATCTGCTTTCAGATTTCACAAGGCGTATTGCTACGTGGGATTCCACACGATTTTTTGATTTAATACTATTTTAACTTGATTTTGCATGTAAAATCAAGTATTATTTTAAAGAGAAGGTTTTATCTCATCAGTACGGTTAAAAGTCGCGCCTACTGATTCGTATTAATGGAGGATGCTCAGGTGCAAAAACAGAAAAGACTCAAAGTGGTCGCTGCGAGTGTTATTTTGCTAAGTGGTTTTGTGATTTTAGTGTTGACTATGACAAAAGAAAAGAGTATGCGGCATTTCACACCCGCTGCGCTTGTGGCAGATGCGAGCAGCGCAAACGATCAACTGGTCCAAGTTGATGGTCTCATCGCAGACGGAAGTTCCCAATGGGATACCGTCAATTTTAAACTCACCTTTGCTGTCCAGGACCGCGAGACTGAGGCGACAGTCAACGTGATTTACGAGGATCGGCTTAAACCGGATAACTTTAAGGATGGCGGTAGCGTTTTCGTTGAAGGTAGATACGACGCAACACAGAACCTCGTTGTTGCGACTAAACTCATGACGAAATGCGCCTCAAAATATGAAGGGGCAGAAAGTGCCGTGCCTACAGATGAAACTTCGTATGCTTCAGACTAAGAAATGCATAATACTTTAGCAGTATGTTCAACAATACCTTTTTGAGGAGGCACAGAAACGCATGACTGCGGAAATCGGACAAGCCGCTATATACCTCTCTGTGCTTTCATGTTTGTGGGCAATCGGTTTCCTGAGTTTCGGGCTGTGGATACGAAATGCCCGTGCCATCCAGAGCGGTAGAAACGCCGTTGTTGCCACCTTCATCCTTATCAGTATCGCGACGGGTGCATTAATCTACGGTTTTCTGACCGATGATTTCTCAATGCGCTATGTATTTGAGGTATCAAGCGCGGCACAACCGTTACTCTATAAAATCACCGCACTCTGGGGTGCCATGTCCGGTTCGCTCTTGTTCTGGCTCTGGCTGCTTACAGTCGGCGGTGCTATTGTTGTCTATCAGAACTACCAGCGTAACAAACAGACGCAGGATACCTTAGCAGACTACTCCCTGATTCCGATCGCTCTTGTTCAGCTTTTCTTCACCATCCTTGTCACAGGTTTAGTAGACGGCATTTACAATCCACTCGCTCGGTTCCCCAATGGGCAAGTCGCTGCCGATGGTCAAGGAATGAACACGCTTCTCCAGACGCCGCTCATGGCGATCCATCCACCGACGTTATATATCGGTTGGATTAGCCTGACGATCCCGTTTGCGTTCGCAGTTGGTGCGCTTGCATCTGGTAGAATCGGCAGCGGTTGGATACTCCGTTCGCGCAGATGGATGCTATTTTCATGGATCATACTGACTATCGGTATCACGCTTGGTGGCAATTGGGCGTATCAAGAACTCGGTTGGGGCGGTTATTGGGCATGGGATCCCGTCGAAAACGCCTCTTTTATGCCGTGGCTCCTCGGGACCGCGTATCTACACTCTGTGATGATCCAAGAGAAGCGGAATATGCTCAAACTTTGGAATATCCTCCTGATTACCCTTGCCTTCCAATTTACACTCTTGGGGACTTTCATTACGCGTAGCGGAATTATCACATCGGTGCATGCTTTCGGTGGATCGGGTATTGGTGGGTATTTCCTGAGTTTCATTTTAGCTTCAACAGCCGGGGTTATCGGACTCATCGTCTATCGTTGGAACCGGCTTAAGAGTGCGAATCGTTTAGAGTCCCTTCTCTCCCGTGAGAGTGCCTTTCTTCTGAATAACTGGCTCCTTGTCGGGTTAACCCTAATTATCCTCTGGGGTACGTTGTGGCCGATCATCTCCGAAGCGATTAATGGTGAAAAATCTTCTGTTCCTGAAGCGTTTTTCAATAAAGTTGTGATTATTCCGGGGTTGCTGCTTCTGTTCTTGACGGGTGCTGGTCCAATCATCTCATGGAAGAAAATTACTGCGAACAACTTCCGACGCATGTTTTTATTGCCGCTTGTTATCGGTTTAATTGGCGGTGCTCTGACATGGGGATTCCTTGCATTAATAGGATATACTTTTCCGCTGTACTCAGTGCTCTGTAGTTTTGCAGCCGTTTTTGTGCTTGCCGCAATCTTTGCAGAATTTTATCGGGGTGCGAAACTCCGCGCGAAACGACAAGAGACCTCCTTCGTCAACGGCTTGAATCTCCTTATCCAGCGTAACAAGAGACGATACGGCGGTTACATCATCCATATCGGCATCGTTATCCTCTATATCGGCATTATGGGATCGAAAGGCTATTTTCTGCTGGAATCCAAAAGTATGACACTCGGTGAGTCAATGGAAGTAGGCAAGTATAAACTGACAATGATAGACTCGTTTGAGAAAGAACACGCGAACTATCTTCGGAGTGGTGTTATTTTTGATGTTGCCAAGAACGGAAAACGAATAGGAACAATGGAACCCGCGCTCCACGCCTACTACAGGGCGAAGCCGGATGAGGAACCTACCAAGGAATCAGCGATCCATCACGTCGGTATGAATGACCTCTATGTTGCCCTTGCCAACGTTCCACGAGATATCAAGACAGGAGGTGTTGTGAACGTTCAGGCGTATTACAACCCTCTGATTGGCGTCGTCTGGATTGGTGTTGCTGTGATGGTGTTGGGTGGAATTGTTGCGATAGCCGAGAAATCTGAACGCAGTAGAGACTCGTGATAAACGAGGCATAAGATGGTGAAAACTGGAAGATTTGAGCGCATTATAACGTCTAATGAATTTTTAATTCTTAATTTTATTTCGATTGTTGTGCTTCTCATCGTTTGTAGTTTTATTGTCACTGGGTACGCACAGACTGGGGAGTCTCAGGTCGCAGAACCGAAGGGCGTGGAGGATGCCACAGTTGCGTCCGATTTAGAGGAACTGCTCACTACAGTCTATTGTTACTGCGGGTGTGTAAGGGAGACAATTGAAGTGTGTACGTGCGGCACGGCAATGAATATTGAGAACAATTTTCGCGATCGGCTACTTGCTGGCGAGACCGTTGAGCAGATTCGCACGGATTATCTTGACACTTACGGACCGCAATATTATGCGGTCATGCCCGTAGAAGGTATTAACCTCCTTGCCTATGCTATGCCGGTTATCATACTTATCCTTATTGGAGGGGTTGTCTTTGTTGTGCTGCGGAGATCAACCGGATCAAGGCAGAAAACAGCGGCGGCAGGCGCGCGTGAGGCGTCAGCGTCACAAGTTTCTGATGAAACCGTACAGCAGGTTGAAGCTGAACTGGAAAGGTATAGGCGGGAAAGTTAAACTCAGCAATTTTTTCGTGTACAATAGCATTCACGCGTGGTTTTCAGAGAGGTCTTTTATGTCTTTTCTTCTGCTTTTATGGATGGTAATCTTTGGAATCCTGCTTCTCGTTTATTTGGGGTTTCCAATTTTCTCAAAAACGGGTGGACAACATGCTGTAACGTCCGAAGAGGCTATTGAAGAACGGCGGCGGGTGCTTTTTCAGGAACGTGAAAGCAGCTACGCAGCGTTGGCGGATCTCGATGAAGATTATGAAACAGGGAAACTCTCAGAAGCCGATTATCAGGAGCTACGCGAGGAGCTTTTACAAGAGACTGCACGCGTCATCACACAACTCGAAAATGAATCTTTGTCGGATGTAGAAGCAGAGATTGAACGATTTAAACAGCAACAACAACCCGGAACATAACATGTACAAAAACGCATCTTATATGCGGTTGAAATGCAGGTCGCATTTGGGCGAGTACGCCGCAAAACCGCACCTACCAAGCGGGGCAACTGATATGCGGTTGGAAACCGTACTTATTAAGAGGGGCAACTCGCAATTTGGCGCTATCACCGTCCGGTGTCCGAGTCGTCTGTTAGCGATTGTCCTAATTTTTTTCTCTTCGCTCTCTGCGCTATATGCCCAAACGGCAGAACTCGGTGACATCCAAGGCACAGTTATTGACAGTAAACTCGAAAAACCGCTTGTTGCGCATCGTATAATCCTCACGATTCATAAAGCTGATACCGTTGAGACCAAAGAGACAACCACAGATGAAAACGGGAACTACCGCTTCGCGGAGTTACCGCTTGATCCGAATATCCACTACACGGTTTCAACTGTTCATGATGATACTGACTACACCGAGAAGGATTTGGTTCTGTCAACTTGGGTTCCGAATATCAAGATTAACTTTGGGATTGGGGCGTTTGCGGATGATAATACGCAAATCCTTGTCAAGTCGTATACTTTTATCATTGGACCTCCGCCTGCAGACCACGCTCCGGACGGTGCTGTCACAGTCGCTGAGGCAATAGGGATTGAAAACCTAAGTGATTTACCTTTTAGAACAACACATGGTACGCAAAAAGTTGGGATACATTTAACACTCCCGCAAGACACTGAAGGGTTTGAACCACATCCGCCAGTAGAACTCACGATAGACGCTGCCACCAATCAGGTTATTCTCAAAACCCCATTACCGCCTGGAGAATCGCACTTAGGCTACAACTATATTTCTCACGTTGGAAAAACCGGATTGGACCTATCCCGTCGCTTGAATTTTAACACGATGCGGTTTTACGTCTTTATTCCAGAAGGTATTGGTTTGGTGCCGCGTGCCAAGTTTTTCGGGACACCGAGACGCGAACAAATCCATGGTAGCGTATATCTAATATATGAGAGCAATGCGGATCAGACGTTCGCAGCGGGTAAAAAGATTGACTTAGCACTTAATATAAATATGGGTGTTGCTCGTGGTGCTTTACCGGAGCAGACATCCAATTTGGGACAGTTAATTCTTATCGCTGTTGCTGCGGCGTTAACCGGTGGATTTTTCGTGGCAGCACTTTTCAAACTCCGTGCAGCCAACAATACGACAGAACCTGATACGGATGATGCGTCAGCACCTCCGGATGCAGGTTGGCTTCTTAAACTAAGCCCTGACGATCGCGAACATGTGCGCGTCGCAAGGCTTGAATTTATAACGCATCTTGATGATAAGTACGAGAGGCAAGAGATCTCGGAGCGTGTCTATAAACGCTTGCGCCGAGAGCAAACAGAACGCCTCACCACACTCTTAGAACAACAAAAAAGGGGAAACAATGCATAGCAAACACCACATCGCTGATTTGATAGTCATGTTGGGTCATTTAGACGAAAACGTTCGGGACACCGCGAAGGCAGAATTGATTGCCATAGGTAAACCGGCTATTCCGCAGCTCATCGATGTTCTTACCCAAGAGTGCTGGCATATATCCGGGTATGGTGCTGAGTTCTACACCCATATCGAAGAGTCTGCTATTCCGGTTTACATGGAACAGATGGCGAATAACGCTTCGGAGATTTTGGCAGAAATCGGAGAGTCCACTGTCCCGGCACTGACGGCGGAACTCACCAGAGCCGAACGCGAGTTCTCGGAATGGTTTTACAAGTACTTACGACCCGAACAGACGGACCGTCTTATCACGATGTTGGCGTATGTTAAGAAAGGCGAGTAAATGGAGACGGAACACATTGTAGCCGATTTAATCTATGATTTGTCAGAGTTGGATGACGATATCCGTGAGGCTGCAAAGGAAGAGTTAGTTGCTATAGGTGAACCTGCGATTCCGCAGCTCGTTGAGGCACTCGCTGATAATCTTGGCGATGTGGTTGAACAAGCCACTGATGTCTTGGCTGCGATTGGTGAACCGGCAATACCTGCGCTTATTGAGGAGATGGCGGTCGCTGAGCGGTACCACGCGCTCGCTCTCGGTGATACGCTGAGTCGTATAGGTGAACCAGCGGTACCGGTTTTGGTTGAAGCGTTATCTGATAAACTCAATGAAGAGTTCCGCGAATATGCAGCTCGTGCGCTCAATCTGATGGGGGTTTCGGCAATTGGTGCGATGCCTGCACTTATTCAGGCTTTGAACGATCCGTCGGATGATATTCGGTCTTATGCTGCATACACGTTTGCTAAGCTGGAGGGTGCGGCAGCGGCTGCGGTGCCTGCGCTTATCAAGGCACTTGCTGATGAATCCGAAGAAGTCCAAAACCATGCGGCTTTTGCCTTAGAAAAAATTGGAACCCCGGAAGCGAAACAGGCACTTGAAGCGTTCAGCCAAGCGTAATGGAGAACAACAAAAGAGTTTTTCCAAAGCGCGCTATAGACCTGTACCCTGATGTTCGTCAATGGTTGGAGAATTTTCTAAAGGACCGCTTTCGACAACCTAAATAGACACACTCTGATAGGAGGTGCAGGTTTGTAAAATTTGCTGTATAATGCATTCCGTTGAGAGTTAAAAAACTTGAAAAAATCGCTCAGATATGGTATAATTAAAAAAAGTAGAATGTTATATGTGTTGTATGAAGATTAAAAATAAGGTGCAAATATCGCAATGTAACTAATAAACGAATCAATTTGCTTATTTGTCCACCACTCTGGTGTTGTTGGGTTTACTGAACTGCGGTGTATCTTCAGTAAATTGTGCTACATCAGAATGGAATACGAAAAATTATTAGAAGGGAGCCAAGATGGCAAAGTACGATTTTGCAATCGCCGTAGGAGGGGCACCCGGGCAAGGTATCGAAACTGCTGGTAAAAGCATCAGCCAAATCTTTGCCCGGTATGGGCTGAACGTTTTTACTTACACCGCCTATCAATCCCTCATCCGTGGCGGTCACTCCTTCCTGACTATCCGAGTCAGTTCTGAACCAATCGCCAACCATGGCGACAAAATTGACTTGATTGTTGCCTTAGACCGGGACAGTTTAGAGAAGCATTTGCCGCACGTTTCACCCGGTGGTGCACTTATCTATAACAGCGATGATGTCAAACAAGAACCGGAACGTGATGACATCCAGTTGTGCCCTATTTCCTATAAAGAATTGACGAACGATCCTGATAGAAAAAGGTTAATGCTGAATGTTTGTGCATCCAGTGTCGCTTTGCAGTTAGTCGGTGTGGATTTAAGCCTGCTTGAGGATATCATTATCCGCGCGTTCCTCAAACGCAAGGGGCAAGCCGTAGTGGATGCGAACGTTGCTGCTGCGCGGGCGAGTTACAATTACGCCGCTGAACACTTTACACCGTTTGATGTCCAATTTGAGAAACAGGATCCGCCATTGGCGTTCGGTAGTGGTAATATGTTGATGGCAATGGGCGGTGCAGCCGCAGGTGTCAAATTTTACGCTGCCTATCCGATGAGTCCGTCAACAGGTATTCTCCACTGGATGGCCCCGAATGCTCGCGATCTCGGTATTATCGTCCGTCAATGTGAAGATGAAATCAGCGTTATCAACATGGTCATCGGTGCTGCACACACCGGGGCACGCGCAATGTGTGCGACGTCGGGTGGCGGTTTCGCACTCATGTCGGAAGCGATTGGCAGTGCGGGCATGATGGAAATTCCGATTGTTGTTGTTAATGTTCAACGCGGCGGTCCCTCCACAGGTTTACCGACCAAAACCGAGCAGGGCGATTTATGGCAAGTTCTCGGCGCGAGCCAAGGTGATTTTCCGAAAATTGTTGTTTCACCTACCAGTATTATGGACGGGTTTAATACGATACCTGAACTCTTTAACCTCGTTGACAAGTTTCAGTGCCCCGGCATGGTACTCACGGATTTGTCGCTGGCGGAAGGTCACGCGACATTCGTGCCGGATTCTATCAACTGGCAGCCGGAAATTGACCGCGGGGAATTAATCACCGACCAAGGGCAGCCAGATGGTGAATATCTGCGTTACCAAATCACAGACAGCGGGATTTCGCCCCGTGCTATCCCCGGCACGCCTGGGCACATGCACGTTGTGGCTACCGACGATCATGATGAAGATGGGGGTCTGATTAGCGATGAATTCACGAATCCTCACAAACGTCGTGACATTATGGAGAAACGGCAACGGAAGATGGAAGGCATCGTTGAACTTCTCCCGCCTCCGACGCTTGAGGGCCCCGAAGATGCCGAAGTCACCCTGATTGGGTGGGGATCCACGCATGGTGTGATTAGTGAAGCGGCACAACAGTTGGCCGAAGCAGGCATTGCTACCAACCATATCCACTTTAAGTGGCTCTATCCGATGGATGAAGATGCCGTCAACGAAGTGCTTGCGAAATCTGCGTATTCGATTATCGTTGAGTGCAACTACACCGGGCAATTCGCCCGTTTCTTACGGGGTGAGACTGGCTTTAAGGCAGACAGTCACATCCGCAAATACGACGGTGAACCGTTTATGCCGCACCACGTTGCTGATGGAGCCCGTGAACTTCTGAACAGTAAAACGGATCTTTATGTCCCGTATCAAGAGATCGTTGTGTAACAAAGGAGGATGAATCAGATGGCAAGAAGCGCGAGAAGATCGAGAAGAGAAAGACCTGTTCAAGGCGCGCCGACGGCGCGAGATTTTAAAGGTGATGTTAACCCAGATTGGTGTCCCGCTTGTGGTGATTTCGGTGTACTGAATGCGTTACAAAATGCTTATGCGAAACTCGGGCGTGGCAATCATGATCACTTGACAGTCAGTGGGATTGGGTGTTCCTCTAACCTTCCTGGTTATGTCAAAACGTATGGGATGCATACGCTACACGGTCGGGCTTTAGCAGTCGCAACGGGTGCTAAATTTGCCAATCACGAGTTGAATGTTGTCGTCACGGGTGGTGACGGTGATGGTTACGGCATCGGCGGAAATCACTTCATTCATACGATGCGAAAAAATATTGATCTCCTCTACATCGTCATGAATAACGAGACGTACGGGTTGACAGTCGGACAAGCCTCACCGACGACTATGGTAGGAGAACAGACGAAAAGCACGCCGTTCGGTAATTTAGAGACACCTCTGAATCCGGTTGCGATGGCAATTGTCGCGGGTGCGACTTATGTCGCAAGAGCCTTTAGTTCTGACGCAAAACAACTCGCGGAATTGATGTATAACGGGATGCAGCACAAAGGGTTTGCATTCATTGATGTTATCAGTCCTTGTGTGACCTGGAAGGGAGGGGCGCAGGTAATTTTCGATCATTGGAAAGAGCGGGTCCAATACCTTGAAGATCATGACACAAGTGACAGGGCCGCTGCAATTGAACAAGCGGTCAAGACGGGTCATGAAACGCAGCTTGGGTTGTTCTACCATGATACAAGCCGCCAATCATTGGATGAAATGGAACCCGTTTTAAAAAACGGACCTATAGCGCATCAACCGCTGAGTATTACCCAAGAACAGGGTGACGCGATTGTCCAGAGAATGATGTAAAGATGAACGGAGGCGATGGGTCATTGTGCTTGTCTATCCGTTTGATTTATGATATTGGCTGTCGGGGCGGGTTGTCTCCCGCCCACTGCCTTTTTTTATTGCCTACTACAGGGGCGTTCACACACCATGCGTCTTCGTGCTTCCCAACTCACCAAGGACTTCGGACATCGCTCGATTGTCAAAAACGCCACGCTTTCGGTTAACCCCGGAGAGGTGGTTACGATTTTCGGACCCAACGGTGCCGGTAAAACGACGTTCATCAAAATTCTCGCAACCCTCCTGAAACCAACCTCTGGGAAACTTGAGATTGAAGGCACGGACGCAATTGCGGGATACTCAGATGTGCGGAGCATGCTGGGTGTTGTTATCCATGAGATGCTCGCTTACCCGACATTCAGTCCCTATGAGAACCTCAAGTTTTTTGGAAATATGTACGGCGTTAAGCAGTTAGAACACCGCTGTATGACGCTGCTTACCGAAGTCGGTTTGCAACGCTTTGCCCACGAACCCCTGCATATCTTCTCACGCGGTATGACGCAGCGTTTTATGATTGCCAGAGCTCTCCTGCATCATCCTTCAGTGCTATTACTCGACGAGCCTTTCTCTGGATTAGATGCTTCTGCCAAGCAGTTTGTTTTAGAGCGTATTGCTCAGGAAAAGCAAAACGGCAAAGGTATCGTGATCACGACACATAATACAGAGTTGGGGTATCTCGTAGGTACACGATTTTTCTTTATGATAAACGGGGAACTGGAAGAGATCGCACAGAAAGACGAAATTACGGCAGAGGCGTTATTGCTTATGTACGAAGAGAAAATGCAATCAAGTCTTTCTGTCTGAACTATTGAGGAAATAACCGGCACAAATTCCTCGAAAACCCGTTTCGGTTCTCACTGCGAAGCAGGACGAAACGGAGCGAAAACCGCCATGATAAAAAAAACACTCCGTCAGATTGGTGCGTTGATTCGCAAGGACCTTGGACTTCAATTCCGTTCAAAAGAGACGCTGGTATTGATTTTCGTTTTCAGTGTGTTAGTTGTTCTCATTTTTGCTTTTGCGTTTGGTCCGATTTTCCCTGAAAAGGTAGAACGTGGCAAATTAGCCGCAAGTGTTCTCTGGACAGCGTTTGTTTTTGCAGGAATTATTACCTTGAATCGTTCATTTGCAGTGGAACGTTCTCACGGGGCTCTGCACGGCATTCGGCTTACGGGTGTTGATGCGAGTAACCTGTACCTTTCCAAAGTTATCAGCAACGTCGTTTTTCTATTTCTATTGGAAATTGTTATTACCCCCATCGCGCTTCAATTCTTAGATTTGCTTGATGTGGTGACGATGGGCATATTACTGAAGCTGCTCGGCGTACTAAGTATCGGTACGCTTGGGTTTTGTGCCGTTGGTGTGCTATTAGCGGGCATGTCCACAAGTACAAACGGCGGCGAAAGCCTACTCTCCGTCATTTTACTCCCCCTTGTTATTCCAATCATTATGGGCGGTGCAAAATGTACCGTTTCGCTTTTGGTGACCGGTGGGTTGAACGAGCGGTTTTGGCTGAATTTGCTCATCGGGTGTAGTTTAGTCTTTTTAGCATCCGCGTACCTACTTGCGGATGCTGTTATTGAGGAATAGTGTGTCAGTTATCAGTTATCAGTTTGCCTCGCAGTGAGAGTTAAGAGCGGCTTGACTGTGTTAGACGCAGTGAAATTTAGACTCAGAAACCAACTTTTACCTTCATAAGGAGAAATGCTTTGTCAGAAATTATCCATATCCATGCACGCGAGATATTAGACTCGCGTGGTAACCCAACGGTTGAGGTTGACGTTAATTTAGCATCAGGCGCATTCGGACGTGCTGCTGTCCCTTCTGGTGCGTCTACAGGCGAACACGAAGCGGTTGAGCTGCGCGATAAGGATGCCAACCGTTATTTGGGAAAAGGCGTTCAGAAAGCCGTTGAAAACGTCAACACTGTGATCGCTGCTGCCCTTGCGGGGGAAGATGTCTTTGCTCAGAACGAGATTGACACCGCTATGTGTGAACTTGACGGTACAGAGAACAAAAGTCGTCTCGGCGCGAACGCGATTTTAGGTGTTTCTTTGGCTGTCGCGAAAGCGGCGGCAGATGAAGTGGCACTCCCGCTCTATCGCTACATTGGCGGGTCAAATGCGAAAGAGCTTCCCTTGCCGATGATGAATATCCTGAATGGTGGTTCTCACGCTGATAACAACGTTGACATCCAAGAGTTTATGGTGATGCCAGCGGGAGCAGAGAGTTTCGCTGAGGCACTCCGCATGGGTGCCGAAATCTTTCACAGTCTCAAAGCGGTCTTACAGGCACGAAATTGTAATACCGCTGTCGGCGACGAAGGTGGGTTCGCGCCAGATTTAGGATCTAATGAGGAAGCCATCGCGGTGATCATTGAAGCCGTTGAACGTGCGGGTTATGTACCCGGTGACGATGTGCTTTTAGCATTGGATGCTGCCTCAAGTGAATTTTACAATCGAGATGCTGGTACTTATGAATTAAAAGCGGAGGTACAGCCAACTAAATCGCCTGAAGATATGGTTGCCTTTTACACGGGACTCTGTGAGAAATACCCAATCATCTCGATTGAAGATGGTATGGATGAAAACGATTGGGAAGGTTGGAAACATTTGACCGAGGCGATCGGCGATAAGGTTCAACTTGTTGGTGATGACCTGTTTGTTACCAATACGACTCGCTTGGCGCGAGGCATCGAAGAGCAGATCGGCAATTCTATCCTGATTAAAGTCAATCAAATCGGTACGTTGACAGAGACACTTGATGCCATTGAACTCGCACGGCGTTTCAACTACACAGCTGTTGTTTCACACCGATCGGGCGAAACCGAGGATACGACTATTTCTGATCTCGTTGTTGCAACGAACTCAGGACAGATAAAAACAGGATCGCTTTCCCGTACCGATCGGGTCTGTAAATATAACCAACTCCTCCGCATTGAAGAAGAGCTTGGAGATAGTGCTATCTTTGCTGGGGAGAAAGTCTTCTATAATTTGGCGGATCTCCGTTAAATGCTTGCATTCGTATAGCGACAGCCGCTGTGTTGTCCGAAATTATGCTTTTCAAAGGACACTTTATGCGCATTTTTCGTCCTATCCTATTTCTGATTGCCCTTGCTTTGCTTGTGGTCAGCGTCAGACAATTCATGAATGGTTATAACGACTGGCAACGAGCGCAGCTCGCTGAGGAAGCCTATCGCTCCGAGATACGGGGATTGGAGGCTAAGCGCGATCGGCTAAAGCAACGTGTTGAGATGTTGAAGAATGACGAGTTAACAAAGGAACGGCTCGCCAGAAAACGACTTGGCTATATTCGGGCGGGTGAACGCAAGTTTAAAGTGGTTAAACCTGACGCTGTTAAGTGATTTGTAACTCCCTTTAAATTTTACTTGTTTTTTTTCTGTGCGCTGCTATAATAGCGTAGAATTTCGCATAACAGGCAACGACACCTGTTGTGTCGATGGTACCGACCTATTACTCAACGTTCAAAGTAAGGGAGGAGAAACAGAATGTTCGGAAGAAAGAAAAAACAAATTCCAACGATTAGTTCCGGGGTTGCGGGACCGCTTGGGGTGTTGCATCTCCCACGCTTCTGGTCGAAAGTGCTAATGGATGCCAAAGGTGTCCTCCATGAAGATTATCCCGCATGCGGCGCGGGCTTCGATCAGATGGTGTTAGATGGACTCGGACTGGATAAGGATGCTACACTGGCATACATTAGCGACAATTTGCCCTCTTATCCACAGTTTGAAGCGTGGGTCTTGGAACAGAGTGGCGGAAGCCTTGACCAAGCGGCAGTCGATGAACTGAACGCCGCGATTACGGGCTACAATCACGACGATGATACCCGCGGCAGCATTCTTGGTGCAAGCGGTATTAACGACGACGGCTCTATCTTAGACGCTGTTAATCTCAATAACCTTGATGACTGGTATGAACTTCACGCCAATTTGGATTAAAGCGTTTAGAAATTTCATGTAGGCGCGGAAAGCGCGCCTACATGAACACCTCTCTGTTTCCTTCCTAATTATTTTTTCTCTTTTCTCGTTAGTTCAATTCTCGTATCAACAACAGTCCGGAGACGAACAATTTCCACAATTTTCTGCTTCTGTCGTCAGTTCGATTGCTTTACCCGTTGCGGAAGATTCAAGTCCGGCAAGCAGAATTTCAGTGACGTGCCGCGCCGTGTAAACATTTGAGAGTGGCGGCTGCGTCCCTTCACGGATATGTTCGGCGAAATGTGCGTGCATCCCGCTCGGTGCAGCGTCTGAACAATCAATCGCTTTAACATCAACGGGTGCATGTTCACGCGTGTAAGAGGTGGGGGTCAATTGACTAAGTGCTGCGCCATCTTTACCTGGCATCGTGAGTTTTCCTGCCGTGCCGTGTACACTCCCCTCACCCGTGCGTGCTGGATCGCACCAGCTCGTCTCGGCAGTAACAATTCCGCCTGATTGCATTTCGAGCACGAGCGTCGCGACATCCTCTAATTCGGTCGGTTTGTCGAACGTAGAAACGAAGCCGGTCACCCGTCTGAAGGTACCAAGCATAGCGACAAGACTGGAAACGGCGTAAACGCCCATGTCAAAAAGTGCGCCGACACTTGCCTGTTTCGCGTCGAAAAACCATAGATCGTCGCCTGTTTCCCCGAAGATGTCGCGGATTTCTGCGTAATAGATCTCAGGTCCGCCGTGGCTACTTCGCATTCTCGCCCCGGATACGCGCCCGATTGCGTTCTCGGCGATTAATTGGCGAATTTTATAGATAGCGGCGTTGAAATGCGGGAGGCACATCACCGTTTTACCGCTGGCTTCGGCGGCTTCGACAAATTGATTTGCTTCATCCATCTCGCCGCAGAGCGGTTTCTGCATGAGCACATGCTTGCCTGCCTCCAACGCTTTGACACCCCACGAAACGTGCAAAGGATGTGGCGTGCCGACCAGTATTGCATCAAGCGCATCATCAGCGATGATTGCGTCGTAATCCTGTGTCCAGCGGGGTATGTCGAACTCTTGACATTGATGTTTGAGACGGTGTTCGCGTCTACCGCCGATGACACTAATTTCAAAATCAGTGCCTTGTGCGAGATCCGGAAGATGCATCCGGCAGACGATACCGCCTGCACCGATGACACCAAGTTTGAATTTTTGCATTTTTTTAATTTTCCTTCTACGCTACTGTTGGAGCCAAGTATAAAGATCGCGAGCTCGTTCTACCAGAAACTGGTAGTCTGTAAGCAAGGTAGTTTGTGATTTACACCCAATAGTTTTAAGCCGGTTTGAGCACAACATTGCGGAAGGCAACAGGCCCGTGGTCGCCTTGTAACATCAATGGACCGGCGGTGGCTTCATGTTCTATCATTGCCCCGCGCGTGCAGCCTACGACCTCAACATCTTCATGGGCGATCTGTCCATTCCAGACGATTTTGACAAAGGTAGCATTTGCAGTCTTATTGCCATCGGCATCAAATTTTGGTGCGCGGAAGGTGATGTCGTACGTTTGCCACTCGCCTGGGGGTTTGCTTGCGTTCACACGTGGCGGTACGCCGTCTACTGGCTGATTATCGATCCAGCGACAATATACGCCGCCACAGGAGCCGTAGCGCAGTTCTGTCTCACCCCAACTGTCCAGTATTTGGATTTCGTATCTACCCATGAGATAAACGCCGGAGTTAGAGCCTTGTGGTACCATAAACTCCACGTGGAGTTCACAATCACCGTATTCTGCTTCGGTGTAGATCTCGGTGGTCGCCGTATCATTAAAAAAAAAAAAGATTCCTTCACCGGTTGTCGTTGTGAGCAGTTTTGCGTCGTCAGGGTTAAGAGCGACGCTGCCAGCAGCATCCCATTCATGTTGTGGCGCGCCACCTCGTGCAAGCCAACCGTCCATGTTTTTACCATTGAAAAGATCTATTCCATTTTCGGCTTGAGACATAAAAATCCCTCCCACTTTTCCATGCGTTTGGCGAAGCGTTAAAGGCACAATGAGCAGGTTGGGTGCATTTAAAAAGTTTTGACATATTTCGCCAAATCAGGTATGATATTTAACTATCAGAGACTATTTAGTAAGCAACATAGTCAAGCGACTTAAAAAATTGTACAAGGACAATAAAAATTCATGAAACAGGTTTTCTTATTTTTAGGATTAGCCCTACTGATGGGAACGATTGCCCTTTTCGCACTCTGTGGCTACGATAAGATCGGGACACTCTACGCGGCACCTATAGAGAATGATGCATCTAACACAAAAACGCCGTTTGCTGAAGGTTGCAACAAGTGTCACGGGACCGAACCCGCCTATCAAGAGTGGCAACACGCGGGACACTCACACGCTCTTGTCAACCTGATTGAAGGTCCGTATGAGGTGCAGACATCCTGCCTGAGCTGTCACTCCGCTGGTTACGAAGTCTTTAGTGAGCGGGTCTATTCGGGGCATACCTATAATATAGAGACAGCGGTGAATGCTGTTTCTTGTTCTACGTGCCATTCCCACGCGAGCAAATCGGAACATTTACTGGTGCAACCCGCGAAAAAGTTATGTGTCAGCTGTCATAAAATGGACTGCGGTTGTGCGGGTGCTGGCATCGTTCACCAATCCCAATCGGAAATGTTCCTCGGACGCGAGGGCGCCGGTGTGAAACGGATGCCGTCGCCGCACGTCCGCGTGATGAAAAAGCGGTGTGTGCAATGCCACATGGCGAAAGAGGACCCTAAGGCGGTTGCGAAACACGGGGGACATACATTTATCGCTGACCTATCGGTATGCAGTACTGCGGGGTGTCACGATAGTGCGGATAATAGCATGGAGACGAAGTTACCACAATATCGTGCTGAGATAGAGGCGAAGATGCAAGCCGTCAAAACGATGCTTGACGCTGCGCCTGACAAAACTTCACAAGACTATCTGGACGCAAAACTGAACTACGACATGGTTAAAGGCGATAGCGGGTATGGGCTTCACAATATGCCGTATGCCAATGCACTTCTTGATTATAGCCTTTCGCTCAAGAGCAAGCTTGAATAGTGAGCGGTGCACATCCGCACTTTACGCGTTTATGCGTTATTACGCTTCCGAATTGAGCGTAGCGCGCAGCGGTACATCTTGGTCTTGCGGTATATAATAACTCATCGGATCGCTGACGACCCCGATTAATTGCTTCTGGATCGAGTTGCATTTGGCAACGAGTTCGTCAGGCATCGTGATATAATCCATCGGTTTGACCCAGCGATAGGCGTATCCCATGAAAATGGTTTTGCGCGGCATACCCGACCAGTTGTGTCCGATACCGTGCCATGTGCGTTGTTCAAAGAGGAAAGCATCTCCGGCATTGACATTCATAGAAATAGCACCGCGTGCCCAGCCCGTCTCTGGATCGGTTGGGGGTTTGCCTGTCAATCGGTTACTTCCGGGTACCAGCACAGTCGCGCCAGAGGCGGGATCGGATTGGTCGCTGATAGCGTAAGCAATCTTAAGCATGATTCGAGGGTGGGGTTCCTGCATTTCGGCATGTGATGTCCCACCGTCACGGTGCAAGCCAATACGGTTTTTTACTTTAGGTGGTGGTTCCTCTTTTGAAGGCAGTACAATCAGATGGGATGTAATCATCTGTACGTTCCAATTCAGCACGCCGTAGGCGAGTGGCACGGTTTTCTGCCAATCAAGGAGTTGAAGGAATGCTTCGTGGTGTGTGATGCAGTTACGGAGATTCAATTTACCGCCTGCTTCAAGATTCCCTGCGGCTTCTTCTTTGGCGTAAACCTCGTCGACAGCGGTATCAATTTCCGCGACGACATCAGCGGGCAAGGCATTCTTAATCAACAGATACCCGTTATTTTCGACAAATTCCTTGTGCTGTGGTGTAAAGATGGCTGTTTCGGCAGCGTCAGTTATAGTATCCATAAGATTTATCCTTTAATGATATTGAGAAAGTGGCCTCGATCTGCGAATCAGGATCCTAATCATGCTATACATTATATAGGATGCCCCGAAAAAAATCAAAGCAATTTTATTTTTTGAGCATGTGACGTTTGACTTTCAGGATGTGCGTAATCTTACGCGCCATTAAATGCATCTACGGGCAGACGAACGTATGAGAAAGAGAAAGCACCCCGCGATTTGAAGAGCGAATTGACTTCAGAATCTTATAGATTCAGAGAACCTTCCGAACAAAATAGTCGAAACATTAAGTTTGGTGCCTCATGGCGAGCGATTCTACTCGGTACGCTCCTTATCATCCCGAACATGTACTGGATTCTGGACTCTGCCGGGCAAGGGTATCCGACGACTATTTCTCTCTATTTTAACGTCATTTTCTGCGTTTTTGTTATCACGGGTGTTAACCTCGTCTTGATACGGGTAGCCCCTGGGATCGCTATGCAACAGGGCGAATTGCTGACGGTTTACGTCATGCTGGCGATTGCGTCTTCGCTGGCGGGCCACGATGTACTTCGCGTCCTGATTCCGATGATTCCGTATGCATTCTGGTACGCAACGCCGGAAAATGACTGGGCAGACCTGTTTCATCGGTATATCCCCGATTGGATGGCTGTTAAGGAGAGGCTTTTTTTAACGGAGTATTATCGCGGTGAGACAACGCTCTACGAATGGGAAACTGTCCAAGGTTGGCTGACGACAACAGTCGCTTGGGGCGGTTTCCTATGCGTGATGGTATTCCTGATGGTGTGTATCAACAGCCTCGTGCGGAAGCAGTGGACGGAACACGAGAAACTGAGTTACCCCATTATCCAATTGCCGCTTGAGTTGACAAGCGGTGGTAGAACGAACTTGTTGACAAATAAGATGATGTGGCTTGGGTTCGGGATTGCTGGGGCAATTGACATTCTTAATGGGCTTCACTATCTTTATCCGAGTGTGCCGAGTTTGGGGGGTAGGCTCTACGATTTACGTCCGTTCTTTACACAGAAACCGTGGAGTGCAGTGGGTTGGACCCCTATTGCTGTTTTTCCGTTCGCGGTGGGCATCGCTTTTTTTATCCCGCTTGACCTGTCGTTTTCATGCTGGTTTTTCTATCTCTTTTGGAAGGTAGAGCGCGTCTTTGGAGATGCCTTAGGCGTGCGGGGCATGCCGAATTTTCCTTTCACGGATGAGCAATCTTTCGGGGCATATCTCGGCTTGTTTGTTATTGCTATTGTAGCGACGCGAAAGCATCTTGCACAAGTTGGACGTAAGTTATTTAGAAACGACCCGCGTGTTGACGATTCAGATGAACCGATGTCTTATCGAGTCACGGTGTTAGGGCTTCTCGCAAGTCTTATCTTTATCGTCGGGTTCTGTAAAACAGCGGGTATGTCTGTCTGGGCGATCCTCGTGTTTTTTGGCATCTATTATGCGATTTCTACCGCGGTAACCCGAATGCGTGCGGAACTCGGTTCGCCGGTACATGACCTGCACTTTATTGGTCCTGATGAGATGATGCCCCGTATCTTTGGAACACGACTACTCGGTCCACACAATTTGACGATAATGGCGTATCTCTTCTTTTTCAATCGTGCTTACCGTGGGCACCCGATGCCACACATTTTGGAGGGATTCAAATTAGCGGAACGTACCGGAATTTCTAATAGACGCTTGTTAATCGCGATGTGCATTGCGATTGTTATCGGTACATTCGCCTCATTCTGGGCGTTCTATCATATCTCTTACATTGAAGGCGCACGTGATTGGTTCGCGGGACGACCTTTCAACCGGCTCCAAAGTTGGTTAACTTCGCCGAGAGCACCAGATGTGCCAGCAATTGTTGCAATGTGTGTCGGCTTCCTCATTACCGGTTTCTTGATGGTAATGCGGATGCGACTCTTTTGGTGGCCCTTTCATCCGGCTGGATTTGCAATCTCCAGCAGCTGGTCGATGAACGTGTTTTGGTTCTCGATCTTGGTGAGTTCCGTCATCAAATGGATTATTCTTCGGCACGGTGGTGTGAGCGCACACCGAAAACTTATTCCGTTCTTTCTCGGTCTGATTTTAGGCGAATTTATCGTTGGCAGTGTATGGAGCATCATAGGGGTTACGACGAACCAACCGATGTACCGGTTTTTATTTTAATAGTTTTCAGTTTTCAGTTATCGGTTTTCAGTTACTTTGTTGTAGTAGCAAAGTTCCTGTGGGGGCTACAAGAAAATTGAATGCCAAACGATATTAATTGATAGCCAAGTGCTGACTGCTGATAGCCATTCACTATTTTAAATTGTGAGGGAAAAGATTTAGCGCAGGTCGCATCTTCTTGTAGGAGCGAGCTGTGCTCGCGATACCCGCATCACAAACGCGACATTGAAATAACACCAGGAGGAAATTACATGATTCGAGAAGCGATTCAGCAGGTTATGGCAGGAAATGACTTAACCGAAGCAGAGATGATTGAGACGATGAATGAGATCATGGAAGGTAAGACAACAGACGCGCAGATCGCCTGTTTTCTTACGGCGCTACGGCTCAAAGGTGAGACAATAGAGGAGATTACGGGTGCTGCGCGCGTCATGCGTGATAAAGCTACGCCTGTTCCGACGAAGCACTCATTGGTTGTTGACACGTGTAGCACGGGTGGCACAGGTCTGAGCCTTTTCAATATCTCGACAACTTCCGCTTTCGTCGTTGCAGGAGCAGGTGTGCCGGTCGCGAAGCATGGAAACCGAGGCGTAACACGGCAGAGTGGCAGTGCGAATGTGCTAATGGCGTTGGGTGTGAATATTGAGATTAGTCCTGAACACGTTGGGCAATGCATCGATGAAGGCGGTATCGGGTTTCTGTTTGCCCCGGCATTGCACGGTGCGATGAAATATGCTATCGGACCGCGCCGAGAGATTGGCATCCGAACCATTTTCAATGCGTTAGGTCCGCTGACGAATCCGGCAGGTGCGCAGGCACAGGTGCTTGGCGTTTACGCGCCAGAACTCACTGAAACGCACGCCAATGTCTTGAACAACCTTGGATGTAGACGCGCCTTTGTCGTGCACGGAGATGACGGGTTGGATGAGATCACGACGACGACAACAACGCGTGTCTCTGAACTACGGAACGGTACTGTCAAGACTTACACGCTTGATGCAACGGCATTCGGAATTCCGAATGCAGAATCTGCTGCGCTCTTGGGGGGTAGCCCTGAAGAAAACGCTGAGATTACAGTTAATATTTTGAGCGGTGAAAAAGGCCCCAAACGCGATATTGTTGTGCTAAACGCTGGTGCCGCGATTGTTGCGGGTGGGAAAGCGGATAATCTTGATGCTGGCATTGAACTTGCGTCGGAATCTATTGATTCGGGTGCGGCACTCGCGAAATTAGAAGGACTCAAGCGCGTTTCAAACAATTTTTGATTATTCGCGAAGCGTTAAATAGAAACGAAGTTCGTAGTCCGTAATGAAATGGAGGACGGATAGATGGAACGCACACGGCAGTTCAAACGTCCTTCGTTACTCCGCAAGGAAAATTAAGAAATTGATATTAGACACAATCATTGCACATAAACAGAAAGAATTAGCAGCTGAACAGGCACAAATACCACTTGCGAGGTTGGAAGCGGCGATTACGAATCTTCCGCCAACGCGGGATTTTCGGGATGCTATCACAGGGAGCGGGGCGGTCAAACTTATCGCAGAAGTGAAAAAAAAGTCGCCCAGTAAAGGCATTATCCGTGAGGATTTCCATCCGGTGTCGATTGCCGAAACCTACGTCGAAAACGGGGCAGCTGCTGTTTCCGTACTCACAGATAAACATTTTTTTGCGGGGGAACTCGACTATCTGCGCGCAATTCGCGACACTGTTGATGTGCCACTGTTAAGGAAAGATTTCACGATTGATCCATATCATATCTACCAAGCGCGTGTCGCGGGCGCGGATGCGGTCTTACTAATTGTAGCAGCATTGACAGCCGCACAGTTACGGACATTCATGGATGTCGCAGCGTCGTTGTCACTGGCATGTCTGGTGGAGGTGCATACACGTGAAGAATTGGCGATTGCGTTGGAGGTAGAGGCGCAGATTATCGGTATCAACAACCGTGATTTGCGTACATTTCACACAGATATTGCGACAACATTTCAGTTACATGAAGCGATCCCAGCGGATAGGGTTGTGGTGAGTGAAAGCGGTATCTATTCGCGTGAAGACGTAGTGAAGCTGCAAGAAGCCGGTATTCATGCGATGCTTGTCGGTGAGTCGTTGATGCGGAGTCCTGACATAGGAGAACAGGTTCGTCGTTTAATCTCTTAAAATTAGAAACTACCAAGACTTACGCAAATTGAGCAAAAAGTGGCAATTTCCGTATTTTTAACCCCCTAAAGAATCAGAATCAACGGTATGAAGCCCGTGTGGGCTTCCCCGGGTATGAATGCCTTATGGGCATTCCCCGCCCCTTATCAGGGGGACTTTAAGAGGGAATGCGTAAGTCCTAACTACATGGAAGTAACGGTAATACCGTGGCGTTTCAGGAGGGCAGTGGTTACGCCGTCGCCGGTTGTGAGTGTGCCTGAGAAAGTGCCGTCGTAGATGTCGCCGCACCCGCAGGACGGACTCTTTGCTTTGAGTATCACTTGCGTTGCGCTGTGTGATTGCGCAATGTGTAAGGCGTAGTGTGCGCCCTTCAAATATGCCGCAGTCACGTCTGTCCCATCAACAGTCATGACTTTTGCTTTACCGTTTAGGACATCATCCCCATCGCCACCGACTATTTCTGCGGGCGGGCGCGGTGTCGGCAACCCACCCGCCTCTTCCGGACAGACGGGGATCAGATCGTCCGTCTCTTTCTGTTTTATTGCTGATTCGTTTCGGCTGTCGCCACCGTCGTATCGGCAGCGAACGCCTAAAAGACAGGCACTAATCACTACTTTCATTTTTCCTGCAATTCCTCAAACTGCTTCATGATTAAGTCAGTCTCACCGGCTTTCAGCTGCAAATAGGTATCTTCTAACTGGCGGAGTGTCGCATGTAGCAGCGAAGCACGACAGACCTCGGTGTTCTGATCTTCAGAATGCTCACACGCTATCCGCACAGAAGTTGCGGTTTCGCGCAATTCCGGTGGAAAATCCTCCAAACCGATATTGACATTCACGCCGAAACCTAAGACAAAAAACGGGTGCTGCTGCGCGTCATAAGCGAGTTCTGTTAGCACACCCGCCACCTTTTTTTGTCTAATACGGACATCGTTAGGCGGTTTAATCTGCGCTTCAAGTCCATGTGTTGTCTGGAGTGCGCGTGCAATCGCGATTGCCCCCACAAGATTCGGGAGTGCGACTTGGTCACGCAGCAGCCGGTGTCTCAGGATAACTGACACAAGAAGGCATTTGCCCGGTGGTGCTTCCCATTTTCTGCCATATCTCCCACGTCCAGCGGTTTGATGTTCCGCGATGACGAGTGTTCCCTCTGCCGCGCCTGCTTTGCCACGTGCGATTGCAATATCGTTGGTGGAGCCAACTTGCGAGTGATGCTCAATCTGGCGTCCGATAAATGAAGTCTGAAGTGTCGCGCCAAAGTCCTTAATGTCCATAGGTACTACTGGCGTAGGTGTTTTTCTGCCTCAATTTTCCACTGCTCGGGTGGGTTGAGTTCAAGGAAGCGTTTCCATTGTGCTTTTGCTTGCTTGCTTTTTTCTGTGTATTCATACATTAATGCGAGGTTATAGTTCGCTGTCAAATTGTCCGGTGCCAGTTGTATTACGCGTTCAAACTGTTCCGCTGCTGAACCGAGTAAATCCATACTGAAGAAGTTATTCGCGTAATTCAGCAGTGTCGGTACATGCGTGTCGTCTAAAGCGAGTGCCTTCTCTAAAGTCTCTTTCGCGGCGTTATAATCCAAAGCGTGGGCGTAGTAAAGCTCTCCGAGGCGTTGATACGTCTTAGCGGCAATATCGTCCCCTTTTTCAGCGGGTTGTTGAATCAGTGCTGCTTCGGCTTCGTAGTGTTTGATTGCCGCCTTCCATGCCTGCTCCCATTCTGCGATTTTTCCGAGATGTAGGTGGATTCCCCTATATTTTGGCGCGTAAGAGAGCATGCGTTCAAAAGCCTCTCTCGCGGGGCGGTGTCGGTCAATTTCGAGATAGATAACGCCGATGTTATAGTTTGCCTCGCGGTTTTTGGGTTGAAAGAGTGCTACTTGTTTGAAATCCTCTAAAATTTGGCTGTAGCGGTAGAGCGTTTTACCAATCTGCCGATAGCGAAGTGTGAGCATTCCGCGGTAGAAGTAAGCATCCACGTAGTCGGGATTCAGGGCAATAGTTGTGGTGTATTCGTTAACAGCCATCTCGGCGTGTTTGTGATAGTCCTCTCCGAGCGTTTCAGCGTGCCGGTCGAGTAGACGTGCGTAACTGTAGTGCCAATCGAAGTTGTCGGGGTTGTAATGGTTCGCCAATCCGTAGTATCTGATTGCGTTCTCACGTTCGTCTCGTTTTTCAAAGATAACGGCGAGGAGATGATGGATTTCAGGATGTTCGGGTTCAATTTCCAGCGCGGGTTGATAGATACGAAGAATGTTATCCTCATCGTTGCGTTGGCGATAGATTGCCCCGAGACGGAAAAAGGGTTCAACTTCCGTTGCCTTGACCCCTTGCATCGGGGTTTGTAGGCTACGCCCGATGTCGTTTTCAATCAAGGTCGTATCAAGCGTGATTGTTTTCTCGTAATGCACGATGGCGTTGTCTATCTCACCGTTTTCTTCAAACAGAATTGCTGTGTGGTAATGTGCTGCGACATCATCAGGACGCAACCGAATCGTTTCGAGGAATGCGGGTAGCGCATCGTTAGGCTGCTTTAGCGAAAGGTAGGACAGTGCCAAAAGGTAGTGTGCTTCAGTGGTTTCAGGCGCGATCTCAATAAGTCGCTTTAGGGTATCAACTGCCTGCTGATGTGCTTCGCGTCCACGGTATATGTGCACCATTTTGAAAAGCACGTCCGGTCGTTGTGGGTCTAATGTCAGGGTGCGTTCATAAAAAGTAATCGCGCTGTCTGTATCGCCGTTTGCTTCGTAGCTTTGCCCAAGAAGATAGGTCGCACTAACATCTTCGGGAAATAGCAGCAGGTGGATATTTAGAGGTTCAATGGCATCTTGATAGTTTTCTTCATCGAAAGCACGCTGTCCCTGCACGATGAATCTGTCGGCTAACTCTGGATTCAATTCCAATGCGCGTTTGAAGTAACCTATCGCTGTATCTATATTCCCTTGTTGGTGGTGGAGTTCACCAAGTTTAAAATAAGCATCGAGGAAACTCCCCAAGGGGAGCTCAACTTGCAAATAACTTGCGTCGGCTTCAATTATTTCAATTGTTTTCTCATAATGTTGGATCGCTTTTTCGATGTTGCCTGCATCGGCTTCAATAGTGCCTGCATAAAAGTAGGAACGCGGATCGTTGGGAAGGACGAACATCGCTTTCTCTATAATTGGCATCGCTTGATCGGGTGTCATTAACCCTGCGAAGTAAGGTTCCAGCGGTTCATAGAAAGTATCCTTGAGACTCGGCATGACGGATAATGCTTGTTGGTAATGGTGTAGTGCGGTCTCGGTATTGCCGCTGGTGTAGAAGATTTCTCCGAGCGCGAAATGTGATTGCGCATGCGTTGGTTCCGTCTCAATTGTGCGTTGATAGAGCTGAATCGCGCCATCCGTATTGCCTTTTTCATTAAAGATAACCGCGAGTTCGTAAAGGTCTTGCGCGGCGTAAGGTTGATGCTGTGCGGCTTTGGCGTATTCTGTTAGGGCGTCATCGAAAAAACCTTGTGTAGCGAGGACTTGTCCGAGTTTGATGTAAGCGGGTACGAACTTTTTCTTTTGATGTGTAATGTTTTCAAACGCTTCGCGAGCGCGATCTGTTTCGCCTTGTGCCAAGTAGACTAAACCGATACCGTATTGTGGGTATTCCCATTTCCGGTTTAGTTTTCGTGCTGTCTCAAAGGCTTGAAGTGCTTCTATATAATTTTGCTGTTTCAAGTGGATATCACCGATACGATAGTAAACTGGGTAATAATTCGGGTTTAAACGGACGCAAGTTTCAAATTCCGCAAGTGATTTTTGAAAATAGGCTTGCGAGCTTCGCCCTACATCGCTTTCGCCTTGTTGTTGATAGATGCCACCCAAATTGAAACGTGCCCAAAACAGATCTGGTTCAATTTCGAGGGCGCGTTGTAGATAGGTAACCGCTGTGTCAAAGGTTTCATCGGTTTTCGTAGCCCCAAGGGCGTGGACGTATCCTAAGCCATAGTAAAATGCGGCGTTCATTGCAGGAGAAGCGGACTGTTGTCTCTGAGAATTATCTTTTGCTGTTTCATAGAGCGTTAGGAGTGTGGCGAGTCGTCCCTGTTTTTGCCATTTCAGGATAAATTCGCGGTGTTTCTCGGCAGGCTTCTTTTTTTCTCGGAGGACCTTTGTGAAGTCTTTCCTTATGTTCGTTTCCCATTTTTCTGCAGCGGTGGAAACTTGTGATAAAGATATAGTAAATACTAAGTTTATAATTAGTACTATCAGTATGGGATTTAGGCGTATGTTTTTCATTTTTTTAATTTTCCTTGATGGATTGTAAGTTGCGTTTTTTCTACTTTGATATTGTTATACCAATTCTGATTGATTATTTTTATTAAAAGCATCTATTCCAGTGCGGTTAGGAATGCAGATCGCATGAATCAACGGTATGAATGCCTTATGGGCATTCCCCGGGGTGTGTACACTGCAAAACTGCACCTACCGGGGTCTGGGTCAACGGTGCGGTTAATGGAACATAAACTTTTAGAAATAGTATTATTTTCCAGATGCTAACAGATGTTCAATTTTCGTTCGTGTCGGCATTGAAGGTGTCGCGCCAACGACGGTGACTGCTGCTGCGCCTGCGGCATTTGCAAACGCAACTGCCGGATGTAAAGTTTCACCGCTTGCTAAGGCGGTTGCGAGCGCGCCACAAAACGCATCCCCTGCGCCTGTGGTATCTATGGGTTCAACAGACAGGGCGGAGACACGTTCGGATGTCGTTCCTGTCAACGTCAATGCCCCTTGTGCGCCGAGGGTTAGCACAACGGCGGCGTTTGTGGTATCCACCATACGCGTGCGTAACACCTCCGCTGCCCGACTTGCTTCTTTTTGGCTGCTAACTTTCATCCCCGACAACAATTCCGTTTCGGATTGGTTCGGGGTGAGGATATCGACGTATTTCAAAAGGCTATCCGGCAGCGGTTGCGCAGGTGCAGGGTTTAGTACCACTGTCGTGCCGTGTCTTTTGGCAATTGCTGCTGCGTGTTCGGATGTCGCAATCGGCGTTTCCAATTGTAGGAGGAGCACATCCGCTGCTGCGATACAATCCGCGGCAGCATCTATATCTGCTGTCGTGAGTGCCATATTGGCGCGTGGCACGACGATAATGCTATTGTCGCCATCCGGTTCAATCACGATTGTTGCGACGCCTGTGCCGATGTCTGTACGTCTTGTGACAAACCTACTGTTAATATGTTCGTTTTCTGCCGCGGCGAGTAGCATCTCTCCGAAAGGATCTGCACCGACACTTCCGATAAGCGTGACTTCGGCACCTAACCGTGCTGCGGCAGTCGCCTGATTGAATCCTTTCCCACCTGTAAATATATCAAAGGCATTGCCGATGATGGTTTCGCCTTTATCGGGTCGCCGCGATGCGTGGCACACCAAGTCGATGTTCAGGCTGCCGACGACGGTAACTTTCGGTGTTGCACGGTTCATCACGACTTGCTCCTGTTCTATTAACGATTTTTGATAATTATAGTTGACATAAGATGCCGTTGTCAAGGGATTATGGGAATTGGCAGTTATATCCGTGTGTTGAAATCTGAACTGTGATTTCTATGATTAATATGATTTTCGGTTGGGGGGATTGTGTGGGAATGTGTTGTCTCGCGACGGAAACGTTACCTGCTGTGTGTGTTGTCTACTTTCAGTGCGCCCCAGAGCGTGGTGAGTTTTTTCGTGGGTTCCACGGCGTATGTTGCGCTTGTCCAGTCAAAATGCTGGACAATACCATCGAGTAAAATCAGAATTTCCTCACGCGGCGAACCGTCCAGAGGCACGACGTAGGTGCGACGAGGAGAACCATGCACTGTATAAACAAGCGACTCCCCATCGGGGGTCCAATCCAGATTGCCTATAGGTTTTCCATCATCCAGTGCGATTGTTTTCACGTGTCGGCGGGGGTGTATTGAAACAATGGAGATTGCGACTTCCAGTCCCCAAACATCATGAAAAAAAGCGAGGCGATTCCCGTCGGGAGCGAACACAGGATCAGATCCGAAGTCTATGCCGCTGGTGGCACCTGTTTTGACATCGTGGATCATAACTCTGTTCATGTGTTCAAAGGCGATAAATCTGCCATCAGGTGACCATCTTGCGTGAAGAGACTCTCTTTCGACGAGCAGTTCCGCTTTCGGTATCGCGTTTTTTAAATCATGACTGCGAATGAGGTAGACACCATACTTTATGCCCTGATGTAGTGCCGTGTCATAGTTTGTAAAAACGACATCCCCGTTTTTTGAGATGTCTATATCCCAGATAGCATCAAAACGGAGTTTTGTCAAGTTTCGTGCCCCTTCCCGAAGCCTCCGTCTATCTATTATGTATGCGTCAAAAACGAAAAAAGGGTCTAGGGTTTCCGCAACAAAAACGATAAAGTTGCCATCGGGTTGGACTGCCAGATCATAGATGTTTTGTGGGTGTGTATAGATTTTTCGTGCATGGCGTGTGTTCTGCACGTTGGTGATCCACATTTCCGATTTTTCGTCATCGGGATAAGGGACAAAGATCGCTTCTGCGTTGAACTCAGCCTGCGTTGTTGTCAGGGGCAGGAGGCACCCGAGGCAGCAGATCAGGCATAAGGGACGAAGATATTTCATGGGAGCTCCGGTGGTTCTGTGTCTATTTTTTTGGGCATTTCCATTTCCATTGGAAACTCGCCGAGTTCAATGAATGTCGGGGTTTCGCCCAGTGAAAAGCGGGCAGTTTTCCAAAGTTGTAATGGGTTCTGATTTCTGTGAGGTTAATGTCCAAAGCCCACTATGGTGAGGGCTTTGAGCTATTACGTTTTTTCCATTCTGTGTAGAACTCGTCCAAACCTAAATTCGGCGGAAGGGGCTTTGTGCGCTGAAGTTCTTCCCACTCGCGTGTGAATTGTCCCCGCTCCGCTACCAATTCCCGCTTCGCTATCGCCAGACTTTCTCGGTTTTTCTTGAGGTCCTGCGCCGTCTGTTCTATTTCCTCAGGAGACTTAACGGTGCCGTACTCCGCGACGTGCCTAAAAAAAAGATCGACCTCCTCGGCAGGCTGCGTTTTCAAAGCCTCTTTCCGCGCAGCCTCGAGTTCTTCGGGGGACATACGCGCAAAAGCCGCTAAGAGATTTTCGCGGTGTCTCTTTGAATCCGCGAGAACGGCATCTCCATGGGCTAATTCTTTTTTCGCCAATGCGATGTCCTTTTCTTTTAGTGCCCTTCTCCGCTGGTCCCATTCGTCATACCGCTTCGCACGCGCCAGAGGCGCAGCGGTATATTCTTCATGGATTTCCTTGGCGACATCCAGCGGCAGCCCTTTGAAAGGCCCTGTGTGCACAACTTCCACCGTGTCGTCGGATATGGAAACATCGCTGTCATCGGGCGCGTGCCCAGCGGGTGTCTGGGTCTCCGTCTCGGAGGGGACCTTTAGCAACGCAGGGGTGGATTGGGCGGTACCGTTTCGTTTGGCAGCCGCTGCTTTTAGGTGCTGAACTTCGGCGCGGGCATCAGCAATGTGTTGCCTCAGCCTTGCCTCTCTGGCACTGTCGTTTTTACCATCCATGTAGTGAAGAAAGAAGGCAGTCGCCCCAGTAGCGACGACAACCGTTATAAAGAATTGGAAATGAGAGTATTGCAGCCTGGGCTCGGTTAAAAAACGATAAAGACTCATGAGTCTATCTCCTATAGGGTAGTTCGCTTGTGCCTCGCATCTATCCGCGTCCAGACAGAGAGGCTTTTGACACTGTGGTGGTTGTTATTTAAATGAGGGTGTTTCATAAATCGTTAATTTTTATCGAGAGACGGTTTTGATATGTGTA
>JAPOZO010000048.1 GCA_026706025.1 Candidatus Poribacteria bacterium | reverse complement strand
CCAAGCTTTTGGGCGATCAGCGCGTAATCCTTGTAATAGACGAATTTGACGGTATTCCGCAGGAAGCCCTGAAAGGGTTTCTGCATTCGCTCCGCCGTATCTACGTCTCAAATCCCATCTCTCGTTGTCCACACAGTGTCGGCATTGTTGGAGTCAAAAGTATTACGCAGCTGAACTACGACAGGTCGATCTCCCCGTTCAATATCCAAGATGAGTTCAACTTACCTAACTTCACACTTGAACAGGTACAAGAACTCTTTGGGCAATATGTGGAAGAAGTTGGTCAACGGTTTGCTCCAGAGGTCATTGAATCGATTCATAAGCAGACCGCCGGGCAACCTGTTCTTGTCAACCGATTCGCGCAGATCCTCACGGAAGAATCAGATATTCCAAAGACCGAACCGATTACAATGGCACACTTTTCAATGGCACATACGCAACTCCTCCGTGGACGGAATACCAACATTGAACATCTGACGACCAATATCCGCAGGAATCCGCGCTTTGAAAGCGTTCTCATGCGGATTATGGCGCGTGAAGAAGGCGTAGACTTTAATCTCGACGATGATATTATCAGTGAACTTGCCACTTATGGCGTTATTAAAGAAGGGACTGATGGTATGTGTGAGATTCTCAATCCGATTTATCTCTACCGGATTATGAGGACGTTCAAGCCACTCGTAAACGGGTTAGAGCAAGAATACTTCTCGGAAGATACTGGCGAAGCACTTCATGAGTATCTCACATCTACAGGCCAGATTCAGATGGAGGCGTTACTGGATAACTTCCGAGATTTCATAGCACGGGCAGGTTTCAGAATTTTGCAGGTGCCCGGTACGCCGCAAGAATCGGTAGGACGGCACCTCCTGCTCGCCTATCTTGACGAATTTGTTAGACGTATCGGTGGTGTTATGCACATAGAGGTGCAAACTGGTCGTGGGAGAATGGACATCCTCATCACCCACAATCAGCGAAAATACATTATTGAGACAAAGATTTGGCGAGGCGATAGTCGCTACCAAGCAGGCAAGAAACAGTTAGCAGCATACCTGAAGTTGGAAGGCACAACGCAAGGATACTATATCGTATTTGACCATCGTCAAGAGCCAGAGTCGCGTGTAGAGACGGAGACGATTGACGATGTAACAGTCCGGAGTTATGTGATTCCTGTTGTACAAGAACGACCTTCAAGTGAAGGAGTATGAAATGCCGTATTGTACCATAGCAGCTTCTAAATATCCCAAACGATCGAGAATCGGGTGAGACGTTGTGTGTGGAAGGGGTCTGCGAATTGCGGTAGGATATCCGCGGAAACCTTGAAGACTTCAAAACCCTCTTTAGTCCCGTAGGGACGTTATGTTTATAGCGGTATATGGCCAAAAAAGACCCAAGCCCTGTAAGGGCGGCATGTTTATAATAGTTGTTCTAAAAAGTCGTGAAAAATCCCTAAATTGACATCTATGGTCACCATTGAGGATTAATCGGAAAATCGCGTCCAGAGATTGTTCACACACTTTTGGTTTTAGTTTGGGAACAGAGGTAACCTACATGCCTATCCTGCCGCATAGCATAAAACGAATTGGAGATAATCTTTCGATTGTTGATGGTGATCTGTTTTTCTCAAGACTACAGACACTGACAATCCCAGTCAATCTCCAAAGCGTCATGGGCAGAGGATTAGCATTGCGTGCCAAGCAAAAATTCCCCGATGTCTACGTAGCATATCAAGATGCTTGCCGATCAAGACGTATCACGCAGATAAAGCCGTATCTCTATAAGCGCGAGGGGTCATTGGATGAGGAATTAGCAGACTTTGGTGCTGATCTTATTACCCCTAACGCTGTAAAGTGGTTCCTGCTTTTTGCAACAAAGCGGAAATGGAGAGAAAACTCACGTTTAGAGGATATTGAAGGCGGATTAGACTGGGTACAACGGAATTTTAAAAAGCAAAGCATTCAATCCCTCGCGATGCCTGCATTGGGATGCGGGTTAGGCGGATTAGACTGGAAAGATGTGGGACCGTTAATGTGCAAATACCTGCACGGCATCGGTATTCCTGTTGCAATCTATTTGCCAAGGGAACGCACAATACCACCAGAATATTTGACAGCATCGCATCTCCTTGCATCCTGACATGTTGCGTACCGCGTGCCAACCCACTACCTACATCTCCACATAACTTTCGCACGGTTCATCTAAATCGGCAAGGACTTTCGGACCCACCTTCAAAAACCGTCCGTTCAGCATAATGAATTGAACACTGCCAGAAGCATCTCTTCGTAAGAACAGATATTCCCCGACAAACCGAATATCTTCAGTAGACATCTCCGCCAAGCCGTCGTCAGAGATCAGGAACGTGTCTGTTGTGTTCGGCAATTCGAGGGTAAAACCTGTCCCTAAGACATCCGAATCCGTGCGAACCTCAATGTCCGAAATGGTAGGATATGTTGTGACAGCGGGTCTCATCGGATAAAGAAGCGTATTCAGCACGACTGGCGGTTTGCTGTTACACCGATGGACAACACCGTTTCCCTCTAACGCTACCGTGAGGTCAGTCGTCCCCATTGCGCCAATAAAGAGATTACTGCGACGCGCCTCCTCTGTCCATGCCTGTCCGGTATCCGCATTGATGTGAGTATCTACGCTTTCACCGAGACGGAAAGTCTGCTCCAGTGTTTGCGCTTCCGCACCCAATACAAGATCGTGCAAGATAAAGTATTCACCCTTAAGGTAGAAGATGGCGCGTTTGTGGTGAACACCTACAGCTTGGTACCATTGTTCGACCCAATCAAAAGCAGAGGTTGTTGCCCATTGTGTACCAAGCACATCAGAGCCTGTTGATGTCGTACCAAGCACATGGACTGCGCTTGTTGTCAATTGTCGTCCGTGCGCATAGAGTGCCAGACTTGATATATCAGTGTTGTTGGATTGTCCCTTTGGATGTGCATCAAAGAACAGGTATTGTCCATCAGGCTTCCAGTTGTCTCTCATGACGTAGCAGCCAGTTTCAGGGAGCGCGTGCGATGTCGTGTCAGGATACTTGAAGCGGCTATCAGCGATAGTGCAGAGTTCAACGGCATCAAAATTAGGCGCAGGGAGCGGACCGAGTGGCGGGAACGAACAATCGGGTCTGCTTAAATGGATGCATGCTGCGACCAACTTCTCAAGTACATCGCGTAATTCTTCAGTTTGTACGTCAGACTGAAAGCGGAGGAATCTCGCGAAATCCGCGATTGCCTCGACTTGTGCCCGGAGTGTCCGGTCTTTATGAAACCCGTCAGCATGGAAGAATGCGTCGATGATCCACTTGTAACGCTGCAGTGCCAACTTACGGAGTTGTTCATTTTCCCGGAATTCTGGGAACAGGTGCGCTGCGATACCGATTTCCGTAGTCGCTGTGATAGCCGGAGTCGGATGGATAGACAACCGTAGCAGACACTCAAGATAGGTTTTGGCAGTAGCATAAGTATCGGATCTTTCTAACAGGACAGAGTCGGGATTAGAAATCCCTCCCACAAAGTCTTTTAGGAACTGCCGACGAAAGGCGGTATATTCGGTTTTCGCGGTGTGTATATCGTCTGCGAGTACCGCTGCGTTCACGGCTTCCATTCCCGGAAAATCCAAATTGAGTGCCTCAAAAAAATCGCTATCGCTGAGGGGCAAGTCGAAACGGTTTTGCGGTGTGAAATTCGGCTTGAGAACGGTGTTATAAGTGTCAATCGCAGATGCCAGAATCGGGAGGTTTCGTTCGTTGGCAAGCGAGAAGGCGACATCAATCGGTAGGGTAAGATGCGAATCCGTTGGTCCGGGTGCAACCTCGGCAAGCACTGCGGAGATCCTCCCAAACCCAGCGAGTCGCCAGAGTTCGGAGTGCGGAAGCGACGCACAGACGTTACCCACCAATGCCAATGCGCTCCCGGCTTCAAGCCTCGGACGCGGTTCACCATCGGGATAGGCGTAGAGATAAACGGCGTGTTCTAACAGGATACGCGCGAGTTCTCGGTATCCCAACTCGGTCAGCGGTTCATGCGCGGCAACTGCGACTCCCTCAATGACACGCGCCGCGACGGATTCCAACCGCCATGCCGGATGTTGTGGCGTAAATTCAACCGGTGTCGGATTCGACTCCGAGAAGGTCAGCAGCTCCTCACAATCCGCGATCGGTTCGAGTTGCACAATGATAGGTATCTGCTGCCTCGCGAGTTCTTCGGCAAGTAATTGGATATGTTCAGTTCGGAGCGTCGTCCATTTTTCCAACAGCATGTTAGGACCCTATATTTCAGGTTTCCAACATAATAACAGCATTGCGGATAATCTGTCAACCGACACAATCTCTTTGCTGTATCGCGACACCTCTCCGAAAATGCTCAACGCAAGATGCTTGAAACCTCAAATCAAAAATTTTGGGTTCACTCTTATCCCGGTAATCTCTAAAATCCCATAAATCACAGTTCAGACATTAAAAGGACAACTTCACTCCGCAAAAAAAAAGCGGGGATGGTAAAACCATCCCCGTTTGAAGTTCCAAAGATTTTGGATTTTAGACGGATAGTGCCGAAACCGCTGCAGCCTCGCTGTCATAATGTTCAAAGACCCGAACGAGCCGACTGAGAACAACCAGATTTTTGATCTGTTTACTGACATTGATGACCCCGATACGCCCTTTCTTTCGTGCTGTCACGGCACGGACTCCCATAAGTGCACCAAGTCCTGAACTGTCGATTTTATTGACGTGCTCGAAATTAATAAGGATGCGAGGGGCATCAGATGTCTCTAACTGTGGCGAAAGTGCTGTCTGTAATTCGGATACAGAGGGTCCCATTAGTTTTCCGTTGGGTTCCAAAATTGTGATGCCGTTTTGTTGACGAATTTTAGTGGTCATGATTTACTCCCTTTTAATTTTGCTAAAACATTAAAGTTGGCAATTCGCTTCTCTAAATTTTTTGAACTTTCAATTTGCTTATTTGATAGTTTAGTCAGATACGATCAAAAAAAGTTCGTTTTTTTCAAAGTATCTCATAAATATCCACGTTTGAATCAAACCCCGCCGTTCGACTCACCAATCCTTTTGTAAGACAAACGCTACGGACGTCTGTTTTTCTTCAAGTCTATTTTCCGATTAGCGATGCTTTCAATTGTTAATGACGCATTTCGTTAGTAAAAAGGGTGCAAAATTTTTAGAAAAATCGCAAAAAATAAGGTTTATTGGCGTATTTAATCCAAAATTAGTGTTTTTGGGGTAGATCGCGATTCGAAAAACTAAGCGAATAACGACAGAAGCGTGCAAAACAAAAAAGGGAGTGGTAAAACCACCCCCTTATGAAATGCCCAGAATTTTGGGTTTTAAGCTGCTAATGCGGAAATCGCAGCGTCCTCGCTGTCGAACCGTTCAAAGAGGCTCGCGAGACGACTCAGAACAATCAGGTTATTGATATGTTTGCTGACATTGATGACCCCAACACGACCTTTCTTTCGTGCTATAGCAGCACGTGCGATCATGAGGGCACCGAGGCCTGAGCTATCAACTCTATTGACGTGTTCAAAATTGATGAGGATGCGAGGTGTATCGGAAGCCTTTATCTGCGGTGAAATCGCGTCCCATAATTCCGATGCTGCGGGTCCCATTATTTTTCCGCTGGGTTCCACAATTGAGATGCCGTTTTGCTCGCGAATTTTAGTAATCATGATTTTTTCCTTTTTTGTTTTTTTCTACTTTGATGGGTATTTTGAAATATTAGTTGACTGCTCTTTTGAATTTTACATAATTAAACGTTCAGTTTAAATGTTCGTTTACTTTAGGGTTCGTTTACTTTAGTCAACTCCTGTTCAGAAAAAGTTCGTTTTTTGAATTTACTCAAATTTGTTGTCGTCTAAAAAAGAAAGGGATGCTAAAACATCCCTTTTTGAGTTTCGACACAAAATTTCGGGATTTAGGTGGATAACCCTGAAACGCCGTCAGCCACGTTATCAAAATGTTCAAAGAGGCTAACAATCCGGCTAAGAACAATCAGATTTCTAATGTGTTTCCCGACATTGGTGACCCCGATACGACCGTTCTTTCGTGATGCGAGCGCCCGTGCCTCCATAAGGGCGCCGAGGCCTGAACTGTCAATCATATTGACGTGCTCAAAATTGATGAGAATGCGTGGTGTCTCGGAAACCTCTATCTCCGGCAAGATTACTTCCCGTAAGTCGGATACAGAGGGTCCAACTATTTTTCCATTCGGTTCCACAATTGTGATGCCATCTTGCTGGCGAATCTCAGTTGCCATAATTTTCTCCTTTTAGGTATTTGTTCCCTGCCTCAGACACTATCCAGAAACTGTCGGTTTCAGATGGATAATCCAGAAACTGCGGCATCTTCGCTGTCGTAATGTTCAAAGACCCGAACGAGTCGGCTGAGAACAATCAGATCGTTGATCTGTTGACTAACATTGATGACCCCGATACGACCATTCCTTCGTGATGCAAGGCTCCGTACCTCCACAAGGGCACCGAGTCCTGAGCTATCCATCCTATTGACGTGCTCAAAATTGATGAGAATGTGTGGCGCATCGGCAGCCTCTATCTCTGGTAAGATTACTTCCCGTAATTCGGGGACGGAGGATTCCACCATTTTACCGCCAGGTTCCAAAATCGTGATGCCATTTCTTTTGCGAATTTTAGCTGCCATAATTTTCTCTTTATTCCATTTACTAAAACACTTGAGATGTCAATCCACTTCTCTGCCGAATTCCTATACTATCTAACGTTCAATTTAAATATTCGTTACCTTCAAAAAGTTAAACACACCTTCATGACACTTCCTTCAGATGAAATCGAATCACATCAGTATATGCGTGAGCAAGTTTTATGCCAATGTTTCCAAAAGCAAATATGTGTGTCAAACCCGTTAAGATTCAGAGACAATTTGCACCATCAATCGCTTAAAACACAGGTGTTCACTAAGTTCATCAAAAGTACGTCACCTTTTTCTAAAGAATCTCATTAAAGAAACAGAACCTGTCTGGAATCCGCCATCTGTTGCCAACGCGCAAAAATTGTAATGGCGGCGCGCAATATTTGCGCGCCGCCTGAAACAATTGCTTCGTTGTATCTCGGTATTTTTTCGGAATCTAACATTCAGCTGGACCAAAAAACAATTTGACACAATCAACAGATTATGTGATAATTTTGTATCTTGTATCATCTTTTGCCTTGCGCGCTTGTCGGAGGCATTTTTCAAAGAAAGGAAGTTTTGACAATGGCAGTTACATTTCACCACGTTCATCTTCGTTGTGAAGATTTAGAAGGTGCAGTTCGTTATTATGAAGAGATGTTTGATGGAAAAGTTGATGAAACCGTTGAGGTCCGCGGCTTAAAAATTGTCCGAATGGAAGTCGGTGGGGAACGGATTTTTCTATCGCCTAAGTTTGGAGATATGGATGTTGAAGCCACCAGCGGCAATCCACGCTGGGGTGTCTACCAACTCGCTTTCACCGTAGAGGATTTGGACGCAGAGGTCGCGAAACTCCAAGCAAAAGGCGCGGAACTTGAAGACCTGAAACCCAACGGGTTAATGATGGCGTTTTTCAAGGGACCCGATAACGTTCAAATCGAACTCATTGAGGCGTAGTCCTGCACCACGCGCACGACTTCATACGCACCGCGTTTGGTTCGGCTGAACCCAGGTAGCAGGTTTAATCAAGAACCGGTTTTGGACAGGCCCCCCCACCCGTTACTCGGAAGGGGCGGACAAAGCCGAGCAGAAGTTCATATTTATTTAAAAAATGAAATTCAGCGAACTCTTTCATACCATTCAGGGTGAAGGGCAACTCATCGGTGTACCCTCTGTTTTTTTTCGAACGAGTTATTGCAATCTGAGATGTGTTTGGTGTGATACACCTTACACATCTTGGGAACCCGAAGATCGGGACATCACCGTTGCCGAAAGCGTTGCTGCGATCACGCGTTACGGGTGTAAACATGTTGTTATCACTGGCGGTGAACCCTTTATTCAACCCAAAGAGTTGATGGAACTCTGTCATGAACTTGATAAACGGGGACACCACATTACGATTGAAACGAACGCTACACTGTTCGCGGCGGTTGCAGCGCATCTCATTTCAATGAGTCCGAAGTTGCGGAACTCCAATCCATCGGAAGATAATCGCTTTTTCAAACGTCACGAACGCGAACGCATCTGTCCGGAGGTTATCCGTAAGTTTTTGGAGGCGTATCCGTGCCAAGTGAAATTTGTTGTAGATACGCCTGAAGATTTGACTGAGATCCAGACGCTACAAACAGAAATCGGTATCCCTGCCGAGACGATTCTGTTGATGCCGCAAGGCACAACGTCTGCCGTGCTACAACAGAAACAAGAATGGCTGGTCAACCTCTGCAAAGAGAACGGATATCGCTACTCCCCTCGTGTGCATGTCGACATTTGGGGTGATAAACGCGGGGTCTAACTTCACTGTAGATGATCTCCGGGGCTCAACCTTAACATCTTGTAACTGATAACTGAAAACTGATAACTGATAACTAAAATGAAGTATGACATCCTACTGAAAGATGGCACTGTCATTGATGCCGCGCAAGGTTTGAATGCAGTGCGAGATGTCGCAATTGCTGACGGTGTTATCGCAGCAATTGAACCCGACATTCCCGATACTGCAGCGACACAGACCGTCTCTGTGAAAGATAAATACGTAACACCCGGACTGGTTGATATCCACACACACGTCTATTACGGTGTAACAACATGGGGCATTAGAGCCGACGCGATTTGCCCGATGGCAGGGACTACCACTGTTGTGGATGCCGGGAGCCCGAGTTGGGTGACATTTCCCGGTTTCCGAGAATTCATTGCCGAACCCGCCCAGACAAATATCCTTACCTACATTCACATCTCAGGTATTGGACTCGTCTACGGACCTGTGGGCGAAATGTTTGATATAGCCTATGCCGATCCCGGACGCGTTGCGGCAACATTACAACAGCATCGCGACATCACCGTCGGCGTGAAAGTACGTCAAGGGAAAGGTCAGGTCGGTGATAACGGTGTTGAACCCTTGAAACTTGCTATCCAAGCCGCCGAGCGCGCTGGAACATCTGTGATGTGCCATATCGGTGCCGGTGTGCCGCTCCCCGATATTTTGAAATTACTCCGCCCCGGTGATGTGATTACGCACTGTTTCCAAGGCAACGGTGATAATATCGTTGACGAAAAAGGTAGGGTCATTCCCGAGGCATGGAAGGCCCGCGAAGACGGTGTTATCTTTGATGTCGGTCACGGGGCTGGCAGTTTTCATTACGAAATTGCCCAACGTGCTATCGAACAGGGTTTTATCTCCGATGTTATCAGCACCGATCTTCACACTGGAAACATCAACGGTCCCGTCTACGATCTGCCGACAACACTATCGAAATTGATGCACTTAGGTTTGTCACTTGAAGAGGTAATTGACAAGGCGACCTTCAGTGCCGCGAAGGCTATTCAACGTGAGGCGCAGCTCGGTCATCTGAAAGTTGGTACCGTCGCAGATGTTGCGGTATTTGAAGCCCTTGACGGTGAATTTGAATACTTTGATGCCCACGGGACAAAATTTATCGGAAATCAAAAGTTGAAGGCGGCACTAACGATACGTGAGGGAAAGATTTCACTATAATTTCCATAAGTCCTATAAAAAATACAAATCTATGAACCTCGCGGAGGTCCCGAACTAAAAAATACGTATGGCGAATATAATAAGCAGAAAACTAAGTGGCTGCTATAGGCGAGTTCTGACTTTTTTATTAGTGATTGTAGGTGTCAGCTTGATCGCTGTAGTTGTAATCTACCGCCAGGTCGGAGGACCTGAAGGGGCACACCATTGGATGGCAGAACGCGCCCTGAACAGCGTCGAAAAACACCTTAAGTCAGAGGACCAAAGACCTGACGGCATCCCAGAGGAACAGATTGTTGAAAACTTTCAACACGTCCGTGAAGCGATTCGGAGACGGCGGGTTAACCTGACATCACTCTATGAGGTGCTAAAATCGTATCAGACCGAGTTTAATGAAAAAAAGCCGTCAACACCGGAAATTCAGACGTTTTTCGGGAAACTTGTCGGTGCAGTCCTTGAGGATGCTAAGAGTAAGAACTGATACCATAACGCAAGTTGCCCCTGTCCAGCCTCTCATTCTGAAAATCTTGATTTAAACCGCTACCGCCTTAGGCAGAAAAACCGCCTATCAGCTCCCGTATCCGATTTGTACAAATGTCGTCGCTTAGATGAATATCAGTAACATGTGTGAGCGCGCTTTGGAATCTCGCCTGTGCATTGCCCCACGCCTCAAGGAGTATCCTGCTTTCGGCGGCTTCGGGCTGCGCGGTAGCCTGCAAGAGTTGATGGATAACCGAGAGGTAGAACAATAGGTGATGACCGTCAACACGCGCCGCGACCTCTGCGGGTGGACAAGTTTCGCGGTGTGTACTTACCCACTCGGCATAGGTATTGACAAGTTCTCTGTCTAAGAGGGAAACGAAATTGCCGGTTTCAAGCGGTGGAACCAGGAAGGCACCAATACTATTGAATAGCTGCACAAGGCGCATCGCTTGCCAATTCCAACCGATACTCGCGAAGTCGATAAAGAACGGAGATACGTCCCGAATGACGATATTCCGAGCGTTGTTGTCCAAGTTGCCAAGTGTTGTCGGCGCATGCTGTAAACGGTTCGCAAACATGTTCCATGTATCTGTGAACCTCTCTATTTCAGCAGATGACATCCGGCTGTTGTTAAGATGTGAGAGATAACCGACGACTTTTTTGCCCTGTTCCAGTAAATCTCGCAGAATTGTTTGTGCATTAAAACGGAAGACATAAGGCGCGAACTGTGCCGCGTGCGTTGTAAAACAGTTCTCAATCTTACACAATTCTCGGAGTATCGTGTACAGAAGTGCAGTAATAGACTGGGCGGGTTTCTTATGGGACTGGACGAGCGCGTCAAGTGTGAACTCACCACACCACTCTAATAGTAGCGAATGGAGGCGTTCTGATTTCCAAATGAGTTGAGGCACTTGACAACCTTTGTCGTGTAAAAGTGTGAGAACAGCCGCTTCAATCTGTAAAGGCGTGTGTCCGGCATCGACGACAGGTGTTGTCATATCATATTGTTTTAGCAGGTACTTTTCAGTATCGAATTTCAGAATGCAGACGTTGCGCCGCTGTCGCGTACCGTGTTGAATCGGTTCAAATTTGAGTGCATCCGCATCTGTTTTGAAGTGTGCAGTGATATGTTCAATCAGATGTTCCACCTTTTCCCTCCCCTTAAATTATACCACAACCTCCGATCGAATTCTATAATTTTCCCAGAGCCATTGTAGAAGCGACACTTGCTGATTGCTCGCTATTATTCTCTCGATGACTGATAACTGACAACTGGTAACTGACCACTAATTTTCCTTGACATCCATCTAAGACGTGTGTTATAACACTTAAACTTGAAATTCAACTGTTTCTGTGGTAAAATATTCGTATCAATTCCGATGAATAGGTGTTCACCGGACGTTTAAACTTCAATTGTAAATACAACACACCTCTCGATTTGCACAGCGGGTTCTCTCGTGCTGAGAGTCTGATGCAGATGTGAAGGAGGTGGACGCAGAAACCCAGCAGAGGCAGTGTCGCTTCTGCGAACCGTAGGAGGTTTTTTTTGGCTGTTACAATGAAAGAACTCCTTGAATGTGGAGTTCATTTTGGACATCAGACCCGTCGCTGGAATCCGAAGATGGCAGAGTACATTTTCGCCGAGCGAAATGGGATCTATATCATTGATCTACAAAAGACGTTACGGATGCTTGAAACCGCAGCAGAGTTCGTGCAAGACATCGCTTCAAAGGGCGGCGGGGTACTATTTGTCGGTACAAAACGTCAATCCCAAGAAGCTGTCCGAGGCGAGGCTGTTCGATGTGAGATGTACCACGTGAACCACCGCTGGCTTGGCGGAATGCTCACTAATTTCCAGACCATCCGTCGGAGTGTCAACCGTTTGGATAAATTGGATGCCGATGAGACAAATGGGGTCTTTGAACAGATGCCGAAAAAAGAGGTAATACGCCTGCGACGCGAAAAAGGCAAACTCGACAATAACCTCAGTGGCATCAGAGAAATGAAAAGGCTCCCTGAAGTTGTCGTCGTAACGGATACACGTAAGGAGCATACGGCTATTGCCGAGGCGAATAAATTGGGTATCCCGATCATCGCAATTGTGGATACCAACTGTGATCCTGACCCGATTGATCTGCCGGTCCCCGGAAATGACGATGCAATCCGTTCAATCCGGCTTATCTGCTCCGTTTTAGCGGAGTCGGTCATTCAAGGACGCGGGGGGGCATCAGAAGGCGCAGAGGTCTCAGACGAGGCAGCACAACCTGATGTCACTCGCCCCGTAGATGCCGTGCTTGAAGCCGAACGACATGAGGAAGAGAGTGCCGCGATTCTTGAAGAAGCACAGTTGTCCGCAGAACCCGAAGCTATTGGCGACAGTGAGCAACGTCAAGCGCGCGCACCTCGCCAGCGACGGAGAGGAAGACCCCCACGACGGCAATCCCAATAAGAGACTTTTGCGCGCGGTTGCTTCTTAATTAGCAATCGCGCCATAAATACTTACCAGTTTTGGCGCGGTCAAAACCGTATAACGCGTTATCTATATGATAACCGTGCTTGCTGAAAGGGAATAGTTTTCAGTTATAGTAAAATCCAAAAATATGTTTACACTTGTAGCATAGGGAACCGTTGGTTTCCGGTGCCTCCACGAAACGCACATTTACAAATTCACATAATAAGGCAAGTGTATAAGTAATTACGGGATCCACTATAAGAGTTGGACTGTTCAAGTCCAAGTAAACCTCTTTAACTGACAACTGACAACTGACAACTGATAACTACTTGGACTGACAACTGACAACCAATTACAAGGAGGATGGATGGCAATTACAGCAAAGATGGTTAGCGAACTCCGTTCGCGTACGGGTGCGGGGATTATGGAATGCAAAAAGGCGCTAACCGAAACGAACGGAGATATCGACGTAGCAATTCAGAAACTACGGGAGCAAGGTTTGAAAGCTTCTGAACTCAAAGGCAGCAGGGCAGCAGAAGAGGGGCTCATTGTCTCCTATATCCACCCTGGAAGTCGCGTCGGCACATTAGTCGAACTGAATTGTGAAACCGATTTCGTCGCGCGGACGGAGCAGTTCCAAGAGTTGGCGAAAGAGATCGCGATGCAGGTGGCCGCCGCTAAACCGAAATATGTTAAATCCGAAGATGTACCTGCCGAGGATCTTGAAGCTGAAAAGGCGATCCTAAAAGCACAAGCCGAACAAGAAGGGAAACCTCCACATATCGCTGAACGGATCGTTGAGGGACGCATCTCTAAATTTTACTCAGAGACATGTCTCCTACAGCAGCCCTATATTCGCGATACAGATAAGACCATTGAGATCCTTGTCAAGGACGCTATCGCCCAATTGGGTGAGAATATTGTCGTTAAACGTTTTGTTCTTTATGTGCTTGGACAGTCATGATACACAACCATTTAGTCTCGAATGTGTGCAGAGATCGCACCAGCAGCGTCGGGGATTGAGGCTGCCATAAGACTAAATGGTGATAAGCTAAGAGGCAGAAGCGCAGCTTCCGTCGCGATGCCTTGTCATTGAAGGGCAGCACCTTTGTTGAGTTTGGTAGGGCACCACAGGTATCCGCGATGTCTTAGAGGGAAAAAATCAGATGCAACAGAAGATACTTCAAGAAACTGAATCCCGGATGAAGAAAACCATTGAAGTAACAGCGACAAAATTGTCGCATGTGCAAACCGGGCGCGCGACACCGGCACTATTGGATCAGGTTACTGTTACCTACTACGGTACCAAAAGTCCACTGAGTCAGGTCGGTACGATTACGACACCTGAGCCGCGTCTGCTTGTCATTCAACCCTGGGATAAAACGCTAATTACAGAGATTGAGAAGGCTATAGCCCATTCGGATTTGGGACTCTCAACGAGCAACGACGGGAACGTTATCCGAATCCTGGTTCCCGAACTCACGACAGAACGACGGACTGAACTAACGAAGGTCGTACGTAAACTCGCTGAAGAGGGGAAAGTTGCCATTCGAAATATCCGCCGGGATGCCAATGACGCTGTCAAAAAACTTGACGGTGATTCAGGGGGCGGCGGCGGTAAAAGTCGTGGGCGCGGCGGCGATAAAAAACGCGGAAAGGCTACCGCAGACCCCGTGCAGCAGCTCACTGATACGTATATCAACCAAATTGACGAATTAACGGAGGCGAAAGAAACGGAATTGTTGGAAACTTAAGTGGTTCTCGGTTATCAGTTGTAGGAGTTACCCGTTTCCAGTAACCAGTAACCAGTTAAGAACTTGATGAGACATCCTTAACTGGTCACTGGTAACTGACAACTGGTAACTGGTAACTGGTAACTGACAAACTGAAAGGTTTTTCGCAGAAAAACCGAACTGAAAACTATTTAAGTGGGATACTGAACCTATGTTTTGGCGGAGAGTCCTGAGTGCGGTTGTGCTGGTGCCGTTAGTCGTCCTGATTATCTATTGGGGGGATTGGCTCTACCTGCTACTTGTATTAATCGCTATGTTGATGATGCAAGTTGAGTACTGTCGTCTGGCGCAACATTTTACTGAAAAATTGAATCCTGTGATGACAGTATTCCTGACGGGCGCGTTCTGCTTGTTAGCGCATCTCTCACCTGTCTTGACAAAGTCTCTGCCTGTTTCGGCAGTAATGTTTAGTTTCTTTACTTTCGTATTCATCTATGTTTTTGCTGAAAGTATCTTTAGAGCGAAAGTTGACGGTGAGTTGATTGCCGTCACGCTGAAATTAACCGGTATCCTCACAATCGGTTGGGTATTAGGATACCATCTCATTTTGCTGCGGAACGCGGAACCGATCGGCAGACACCTGATCTTCTTGTTATGCGGCACGGTTTGGTGCAGCGACACCGGCGCGTATCTCGTCGGGAGAGCCTTCGGTAAACATAAACTCGGCACTCCTGTCAGCCCTCGCAAAACAGTGGAGGGGACCATCGGTGGATTGGTTGTCGGCACTTTAATCGGCTTTGGACTCGGTGTCCTTCTTCTGAAAGACACTTTCTCTTGGCTGGACGCTGCTTTTATTGGGTTGTTGTTGAGCCTACTCGGACAACTTGGCGACCTCAGCGCATCGCTGATGAAACGCACGGCTGGGGTCAAGGATTCGGGAGACATAATTCCAGGACACGGCGGCTTTATTGATAGATGTGACAGCCTAATTTTTAGCACGCCTGCCCTCTATTACTATTGGGAATTGACAAGACACTTTTAGAGCCCTCAGTTTTCAGTGAGGCGGTTTTGACCTAACAATTCACCAATTCTTGAGGCGCGCCAAGTTGGAGTGGATTTTTAAAAGTGACTGACAACTGATAACTGACAACTGATAACTGACAACTAATGAAACATATCGCCATACTCGGTAGCACGGGTTCTATTGGGAAGAACGCCCTCAGCGTTGTTGAAACGCATGCTGACGAATTTAAAGTCGTCGGCCTCGCAGCGAACCGCGACGTTGATACCCTTGAGCAACAGATTCGGCGGTATCGTCCAACGTTGGTGGCGGTAAATGAACCGACTGCCGCAGGCATACTCCGAGCGCGTATTCGGGACATCAATGGGACAGAAATACTCGCTGGTACCGAGGGACTTCAAGCCGTAGCCACAATGCCGCAAGCCTCTCAAGTCTTAGATGGCATGGGCGGTAGCGCAGGTTTATTACCGACCTTGGCGGCGATCAACGCCGGCAAAGACATTGCTTTTGTAAATAAAGAAGTAATGGTCATGGCGGGACCGCTTGTTAACGCAGCGGTTAAGACAAATGGCGTTAACTTAATACCTATAGATGGCGAAATGAGTGCCATCTTCCAATGTTTGGAAGGCACACGCGACCAACAAGCAGAAATCCATCGACTCCTGATTACTGCTTCTGGCGGTCCCTTCCGAAAGGTACCGAAAGCGGAACTCTATTCTGTAACGCCAGCACAAGCACTCCAGCACCCGAATTGGAAGATGGGACCAAAAATTACTATTGATTCCGCAACGATGATGAACAAAGGGCTGGAGGTCATCGAAGCGAAATGGTTATTTAATATAGAACTCTCAAAAATTGACATCGTTGTTCACCCGGAAAGTATCGTTCATTCTATGGTGGAATGGACAGACGGTTCTACACTCGCACAATTAGGTCCCACAGATATGCGTATTATGATTCAATACGCTTTAACTTATCCCCGTAGACTCTCAGCACCCGTACCACGTCTGGATCTACAGGAGGCGCGCACACTACACTTTGAACCTGTTGATTTTGAAAAATTCCCGTGTCTCTCGTTGGCTTATACTGCCGCTAACGTTGGCGGCACACTCCCCGTGGTATTAAGCAGCGCAGATGAGATCGTCGTGGAGGCGTTTCTTAACGCAGACATCGGGTTTATGGATATACCGGTTATCCTCGGACAGGTCATGGATAAGCACACTGTGGTTCCAGAACCGACACTCCCAGATATCCTTGAGGCAGATCGGTGGGCAAAAGCAACAGCAAATTCACTCATAAAAAATCACACAAAAATGGCTTTCAGCAGTCGGCATGCTTCGCAGTGAGAACAGTCAGCAAAAAAGGAGTTCTGTAACGCTTACGTCTTTACTGATGGCTGATCACTGATGGCTATTCCCAAAAAAGGATAATAGACATGGAATTCTTGATTGATCTAATAAACTCCTTCCTTCCGCACTTCAGGACGGTGGTTCTCGCAATTGTTTCTCTCGGTTTTCTTATTTTTATTCATGAACTCGGCCACTTTTATGCCGCGAAACGGTGTGGTATCACGGTGAACACTTTTTCCATCGGTTTCGGTCCAAAACTTGTCGGGATTCAGCGAGGCGGGACGGAATATAAAATTTCCGTATTTCCATTTGGTGGCTATGTCCAGATGGAAGGTGAGAATCCAAGCGAGCAGACGGGTGCCGTTGGCGAATTTGCGAGTGCATCGCTCGGCAACCGCGCTTTTGTTGTTGCCGCGGGGCCCGCTATTAATCTTTTGTTTGGTGTTTTGGTCTATGGGGCTGTCTTCGCAACTGGACTTGACAGAGGGTCTGCCAATCTCATCAGTAGTTTTACCGGCAGACCGCTCGGCGGGTCGGAGGCGGTTCAAGTCGGATGGGTCGCTGACGATGGACCTGGAGCCGCAGGAGGCATTATGCCCGGCGACATACTTGTTTCAATCAATGGCGATTCAATCCGTCATTGGTCTACCTTCCAAACCCGAATTCTCACAAGTGCGAATAAAACGTTGGAACTCGTTGTAGAGCGAGATGGTGTCCACGAAACCCTCTTTGTTAAACCGGATGCGATACCGAGTGTTAGAGGTGATATCGGTGAAATTCGGGTGAGTAGTGGACACACAACAATCGTGAGTCATATTGAAGACGGAAGTCTCGCAGCACAAGCCGGCCTTCGAGTCGGGGATGTTATTGAGAGCATCAACGGCGAGAGGCTTCATAGTGTCCCGTACTTTGGTTCCGGGGTGTGGCACCCGTCAGCGAACTGGATTGATGAGAAATATAAGGCACTCTATAATAGCATTAACGAGCATCGAGAGGCATTAACGCTTGGCGTTCGCCGAGCTGATGAGGTCTTCACGGTTCAACTGCCAGTGGATTGGCAGGTGATAGCAGGTGTTCAAAAGGGGAGTGTCGCTGAAGAGGCGGGGATTCAGAATGGAGATATGCTGCTTACGCTTAACGGAGCGTTGATAAATAAGACGACACTCTACTCGCAACTCATGGCAGCGGCGGACCAACCGATTCGAATCGGATTGACGCGGGAGGGGGACCTGAAACAAGTAACTCTTTCAAGCGAAACGCAAAGTTCAGCGGTAGACCCAGAAGAAGTCGTGCTCGGATTGATGTGGCAGTCCACCTTCAGCGGCATGCAACTGGCACCCAAAACAGCACCTTTGCCGGAATACAACCTTTTGACTGGGTTCGGGAAAGGTGTTGAAGCCACATGGCTAACTTTTACCGCTATCGGTAGAACGTTGCAACAGTTGATTGGCAGTGAGGTATCACCGAAACACCTCGCCGGTCCCGTCGGTATTATCCACATGACCGGCAAATTCAGCCATCTCGGTTTGCGCAGTCTCATCTTTTTCGTTGGGTTTATCAGTATCAATCTCGCTATTGTCAATCTGTTACCGATTCCGATTGCTGATGGCGGGCAGCTCCTCTTTTTTGCTGTTGAGAAGATTCGTGGCAAGCCTATGCCTCGAAGGGCGCAGGAGATTGTTCAACAAATCAGCGTTGTCCTTCTGATTGCCTTCTTCCTGTACGTCACTTGGTTCGATGGCATGTCCCTGATTTACGATCTCAGAAATTAACTTCTGAGTTATAAGCAAGTTTAAGTATTAACATTGAAGTTTTGAATCCGCAATTGTGTTGGAAGATTGGAAGAATGGAAGGTTGGAAGATAATAGATAGGGATTCTTCTAGTCTGCCTGCGCTTCTATCCTTCCTCAAAACCTAAAATTTGTTTCTTAATATTGCTTAATAGATATAAATAGGATTTACGTGATTCCCCGGTACGTGTGGTTGCTAACCAGGATCCCCACTCATTACTGGAAAGGGGAACGGGTCCCTACCGCGGGGTAAAAGTCGTAATTCCATCATTTTGCGTAAGGTCTGATAAAAAACACACAAGTTATAACAAAACACTAATGAGTTAAGGCATGAGAGCCTTGCTCCTAAAAAAAGGGTAATAGACATGGAATTTTTCGTTGACTTCATTGGTTTCATCCTCCCGTACATCAAAGTTGGGTTTCTCGCGATGATTCCGCTCGGTTTCCTTATCTTCATCCATGAACTCGGTCATTTTTATGCGGCGAAGCGCTGCGGTATTAAGGTAAGGACCTTCTCTCTCGGTTTCGGTCCGAAGCTTGTTGGGATTCAGCGCGGTGAAACGGAATATAAAATCTCGCTGCTCCCGTTTGGTGGATATGTCGAAATGGAAGGCATGGATCCCAGCGAACAGACTCGGGCACCTGGCGAATTTGCGAGTGCATCGCTCGGCAGCCGCGCGTTTGTTGTTGCGGCGGGCCCCGCTGTTAATCTTTTGTTTGGTGTTTTCGTATATTGGTCTATATTTGCTATTGGACTGAACGCGGATGCTGCGCGGTTAATCGGGGGATTGACCGGCATGCCGCTCGCTGCGGAAAAGACAGTTCAAATAGGGTGGGTCGCTGGCGATGGACCTGGGGCAGCCGGTGGACTTATGCCTGGGGACACGCTTGTTTCAATCAATGGAGACTCGATCCGTCATTGGTCTGCGTTCCAAACCCGAATTATCACAGGTGCGAACAAGGACCTTGAACTCGTTGTAGAACGCGATGGCATACGCCACACCCTCACTGTTAGACCGGATGCTATACCGAGCGGCAGAGGCGATATCGGTGAAATTCGGGTAAATAGTGGAGACGAGACAATCGTGAATCACATCACGGAAGGAAGCATCGCTACACACGCCGGTCTTCAGGTTGGCGACGTAATTGAGAGCATCAACGGTGAGAAACTCTATAACGTTCCATACTTTGGTTATGGTGTCTGGCACCCTTCAGCAAATTGGGTTGATGAGAAATATAAAGCACTTTATAATAACATCAACGAGAATCGAGAGACGTTGGTGCTTGGAATTCGCCGTGCGGACGAAACACTTATGCTTGAAATGCCGGTGGATTGGCGTGTGATAGCAAGCGTTCAAAAAGGGAGCCTTGCCGAAGACGCTGGGATTCGGAGTGGAGATGTCCTTGCGACGCTTAATGGAGAGGCAATAGACGAGATGACGCTCTACTCGCAACTCATGGCACAGGCGAACCAACCGATTCAAATCGGTTTGATCCGGGCGGGGAACCTGAAACAAGTAACCCTTTCGAGCGAGGCGCAAAGTTCAGAGACAGACCCGGAAAATATTATGTTCGGATTGATGTGGCGCACCTCCCTGAGCGGGATGCAACTGGCTCCGAAAAAAGTGCCTTTGCCGGAATATAACCTGTTCACAGGGTTTGGGAAAAGTGTTGAAGCGACAGGGCTGACCTTTACTGCCGTTGGCAGAACGTTCCAGCAGTTGATTAGTGGGGAAGTTTCACCGAAACATCTCGCCGGTCCAATGGGCATTGTGACTGCGACGAGCAACATGTTTAGCCGTCTCGGTTGGAGCAGTGTCATCTTTTTCATCGGGTTTATCAGTATCAATCTCTGCATTATCAATCTGTTACCGATTCCGATTGCTGATGGCGGGCAGCTGCTCTTTTGTGCCGTTGAGAAGGTCCGGGGCAGGCCGATACCTCGGAGGGTACAGGAAGTTGTTCAACAGGTTAGCAAAGTTCTCCTAATTGCCCTGTTCTTGTACATCACTTGGTTTGATGGCATGTCTTTGATTCACGATCTCAGAAATTAATCAGGGGAATCGTTGTCAGTTTTCAAGGCGATTTCCTCCGAAAAACCTTTTGCTTAACAGTTAAAAAGGTTTTCTGTGGAAACCTTCACAGAAGACGGAACTGTTCCAGGAACCCTCTTAACTTATAACTTATAACTTATAACTTATAACTATTAAAATGGATACCGACAACTTCAGAAAAGAGTACATAGAACTCGTCGCAAGTGTGAGGGAATACATGGAAGAGCAACTTAAATTCGGCTTCATAGAAACAGAACTACGCGAACCTGAACAGCAGTCGCCTTATGCGGATTTCGATCTACCCGCATTGGCAACAGATGCCGGGAATTGCACCAAATGTCCGTTACACGAGACACGGAATAGTGTCGTTTTTGGGGTCGGGAATACGAACGCTGACCTTATGTTCATCGGTGAAGCGCCCGGGGCTGACGAGGATAGGCAGGGAGAACCTTTTGTCGGTCGAGCCGGTCAATTACTGACGCAAATCATTGAGTCGGGGATGAAACTTAAGCGCGCCGATGTCTATATCGCCAATGTACTTAAATGCCGCCCGCCCGGCAATAGAAATCCTGAAGCGGACGAGGTCGCAACCTGTAGTCCATATTTAATGCGCCAAATCGAACTGATTCAACCGAAGGTGATTGTGGCACTCGGGAGTTTCGCCGCAAAGATGTTGCTTGATACAAAAGTAGGTATTACTAAACTTCGCGGTGATTTCCATGAGTGCAATGTCCCCGGACTGCACGTCCTTCCACATAAAAAGCCGCCGGTTATTATGCCGACCTATCATCCCGCATACCTCCTCAGAAATCCAAATGCCAAACGTGAGGTGTGGGAAGACATAAAAAAGGTGCTCACATTTTTGGCGCAAGGATAGAAGTGAGAATAGGTGTCGGTTTCCATCAGCAAAGAAGTTTCTGATTTCATCAAAAACCTCCTTACTGGCTGTTGAAAGCCGACAATCAATTGGACCTGTAAAATAAACTGGAAAGTAATTATCGCTATCAGTTTGATCCGAAACCCGTTTTGGACAACGGACAAAACGGAGCGAAAACCCAATATTTAAAAATATGCGCTATGCAAACGTTGCTTTTCCGTTATCAGTAGATCAAGTGTTTACCTACGGCGTACCGCCGCAGCTGGACCCGGTTTTACAACCCGGTGTGCGAGTATTAGCACCGTTTCGCAGAACGAAGCACGAGGGCGTCGTCGTTGAACGGCTTGATGAAACTGACCTCGCCCCCAACCTTATCAAGAATGTCTCCGAGTGTCTCGATGAAACACCGATGTTCTCGCCTGAGATGCTCACCCTTACGAAATGGATGGCGGACTATTATGTCTGTTCGTGGGGGGTCGCGCTTTATTGTGCAGTACCCGCCGCTGTCCGGACCCAGAAAACGGAACAGGTCCGACTCCTACCTGAATTTTCAGGATCCCTCGGAAAAGTACAAAAAAAACTCGTCGCGCTTTTGGAAGCAGAGGGCGAACTCTCGCTCAATCAGCTTGCCAGACGAACCGGTTTAAGCTCTCAAGATGTCCGTTCGCGAATCAGGAGACTCCGCGAAAAAGGTGTTGTTGAAACCAATGTTACGCATAAACCGAAGGCTACCACACAAAAAACCACTGTCGCGCAATTAGCTTTACCAACTGCTGATGTTGAGGCGGCGATTCAACAGCTCAAGAATGAAACCTCGGACGTTCACGAAAATGCAGCCCCACAGCGTTCAGCTAACCGTCTCCATGCTGCCGATGTCAAGCGGGCAGAGATTCTGCAATTCCTTCTTGATGAAGGGGCACCTTTGGCAACAGCAGACTTGATGAAGCGAGTAAACGCCAGTGTTTCGCTGCTACGGACCCTTGAAAGACACGGGTTTATTCATATAGTACAGGCAGAAACGGTGCGGAACCCACTGAGTCTTGAACCTGTCGCGCCGACGCAACCGCTCCTCTTGAATTCCGCGCAATCCGCAGCCTTCACGCAAATTAAAAACGTACTGGTATCACACACCACAGAAGCCGCCTCGGGCAACAGTATTAAACAACCACCAACCTTTTTACTTCACGGCGTAACGGGAAGCGGGAAAACAGAGGTCTATATGCAGGCGATGGCAGATGTCCTTAAAAATGGTAGATCTGTCATTGTATTGGTCCCAGAGATTTCGCTCACACCGCAGGCTGCCTCTCGATTTGTGGGGCGGTTCGGTGAGCGCGTCGCCTTACTGCATAGCCGATTGAGTGACGGCGAACGCTATGACCAGTGGCATCGTATCCAAAAGGGTGAAGCCAATATTGTCATTGGACCGCGCTCTGCTATCTTTGCCCCGGTCCAAAAACTTGGGATGCTGATTATGGACGAGGAGCATTCGGATTCCTATAAATCGGATACTGCGCCCCGCTATCATGCACGGGAAGTCGCACAGAAGCGGAGCGACCTCGCAAAATGCCCCGTTCTACTCGGAAGCGCGACACCCTCCCTTGAAAGTTTTCATCGGGCACGCAATGGACGTTATCGGCTCCTAAGCCTACCCGACCGTGTTTTTGATAGAAAAATGCCCGACGTTCACATCGTTGATATGCGAACCGAGTTGAAAAAAGGGAACCGGACCATCTTCTCGGATCTGCTCCGAAGCTCCATTGAGGAGCGGCTTGTGCGGCGAGAACAAACTATCCTGTTTCTTAACCGGCGTGGGCACTCCACTTATGTCTTCTGCCGCACCTGTGGCTATGTCGAGCGGTGCGACAACTGTTCTATCTCACTCACCTATCACCGTGAAACGCAGCGGCTTGTCTGCCACCATTGTGGCGGTAACCGTCCGACACAACAAACCTGTCCGCAGTGTAGTAGTGATGCGATTCGCTTTTTTGGCGCAGGGACGGAGGCGGTTGAACAAGAGGTACGCAAGGCATATCCGAAAGCACGTGTAAAGCGGTTTGATGCGGATTCAACGGCGCGGAAAAACGCACATCAGCAGATTTTAGCGGAATTTGAACAACAAAAAATTGATATCCTGATAGGCACACAGATGGTGTCGAAGGGATTGGACTTCCCGAACGTCACACTTGTCGGGGTTATCGCAGCGGATATCGCCTTGAATCTTCCTGATTTCCGAGCAAGCGAACAGACGTTCAGTCTACTCACACAGGTCGCAGGACGTTCTGGACGCGCAGAACTTGAAGGCAAGGTCGTCATCCAAACCTACATGCCTGGGCACTACTGTATAGAGGCAGCACAGAAACACGACTACCTTGATTTCTATGCACAGGAGGTCGTCGCGCGGGACGCGCTACGGTATCCACCTTTCGCTCACGTTGCGACCCTCTTACTTCGAGGCAAAGACGAGCAAGCGGTTATTGATGCCGCACATGCTGCACGAGATCAACTCGAAATTTGGCAGGAGGACCGAGAACACGCTTCACAAGCTCCCACTGTTGAAGAGACATCGGTGGAGATCCTCGGTCCCGCACCGGCACCACTCTCGAAAATTGAAGGGAAATTTCGGTGGCATCTCTTGCTCCGAAGTCCCGATGCTAAAAAGATAGGGAGGCTCTTTAAGCGTTTTACTGACGAACCACCAGCCATCATAAAATCAAAGGCTATTGAATTTGTGATAGATATTGATCCAACGAGTACACTCTAAAAATAGTTGTCAGTTTGCTTCGCAGTGAGAATACGGATTTTTTTTTCAAAAAATCCTTTCAGTCATCAGGTACAGGAGATGTTGGAATTATCAAAAACCTCTTGTAACTCTCACTGTGAGGCAAACTGACGACCGATAACTGATAACTAAAACCGTAGTCCGTAATGAAATTATGCCTTAAATGGCATAATTTGTCTTAGCTTTACATTTGGAGGACGGCTCTAAGGAAAGGCATTTGAAGTAACAACCCACTCGATTTAACCGCAAGGAAATTTAAAAAAAAATGGGCAACCGGATATTTGATAAACTTGCTGATACAGACTTGCTTGCACAGAACCCGATTCTGGTTTTCGCTGCGGATCCACTCGCATCCGCAGGGATTAAAGGACTCGGGCAGGTGCAGCACCCAAAACCTCACTACCGCACACATGCAGAGTTTTTGCAACTGCAACGCGACCTTGTCGCTGATGGACAATTAGATGGACTTCTGATGACACCCGCTGATGCAGAAACGCTTGCACTTGAAGAAAACCTTTTTGAAAACTCGCCGATTACGCCAATCGTCCGGATGAACTCGGAAACCGCTATCTGGAATCCGCGGTTTGGTGTCTATACTTCGAGTCCGTCAATGCCGTTTCAGACGGTATTTCCAGAGGATATGCAACGCTATTGTGAGGCACTCATCGGGCCCGCACTTGAATGTCGCGTTAACCTTGGGCTATACTCCATTACGCTCAATAACGATCCCATCGCTGATGAGCGGATGTTACAGGCGTATGTACAATTCGCACATGTTGTTGGTGAAATCGAAGGATTCGATCATCTCTTAGAGGTGTTTTTGCCGAACATTAAACTGCCCGGAATGGATGAAGAAAAACGAGGCATGTATGTCGCCGATTCTATTGTCCGGACGATGAGTTATCTCCGAAAACACCAACGCCCGCGCTTTATTAAAACCGCTTACACAGCCGCTGAGGTCTGGGCTGAGTTGTGCCAATTCGATACGACGTTGGTCATCGGTGCGTTGGGCGGTCCTCGCCAAAATGCACGTAGCACATTCGCCTTAGCGCACAATGTTGTCAGCAACGGTGGGCGCGCGATTCTGTTCGGACGTACCATCTTTGGCGAAGAGGATCCGATCGGCTTCGTGCAATGCCTGCGGCGTGTCCTTGATGGTGAGGAGGATGCGCAGAATGCACACGCATCGTATCAGAAATTGTTGAGAGGTTCCCGTACCAGTTAGTTAATAGTTGTCAGTTTGCCTCGCAGTGAGAGAAAATCGTACTGAAAACTGTTTCCAGGAGATTTCCGAATGCAGCATCAACCGTTAAAAAAACCGAGAATTCTCCTGCTCCTGCCAACACGCACATATCGAGCCGCGGACTTCCTTGATGCTGCCTCGAAACTTGATGTGGAGGTCGTCGTCGCGTCAGAAGAAGCAGCAACGACAGCGGACCTCTCGCCGCGCCATACCCTGGTGTTAGACTTCAGCGCGCCAACCGTGGCAACACAGGCAATCCTCGAATTTGATGATACATATCCGCTTGCGGCAATTGTCGGTGTCGATGACGATACAACCCTGCTTGCGACGACTGCATCAGAGGCTTTAGGGCTTCCACATAATCCTGTCGCTTCAGCAAAAGCGACGCGCAATAAATACCGCTTAAGGCACACACTATCAACGAAGGGTGTATCGGGACCCGCTTACCAACGCTTCTCTATCTATGATGACCCCGCTGAAATCGTAGGGGTTGGGTCATCCAATCCTACAGATACACAAGTCGGTTTGCCGTGTGTCATCAAACCCCTCTCTCTCTCCGCAAGCCGTGGCGTCATCCGTGCAGACACACCTACCGAATTTGTCGAAGCCTTTCAGCGGACAACAAAACTGCTCCACACTTTGAAGGATGATACCAACGTAGAAGCGGTTTATAACCCCGATGCCTTGGCGCACGCTTCACAATATCTGCTCGTTGAGGACTATATTCCCGGAATAGAGGTGGCATTGGAGGGTATCCTCTTAGACGGTGAACTTAAAGTGCTCGCGCTCTTTGATAAACCCGATCCGCTCGAAGGCCCTTTTTTTGAGGAGACGCTCTATGTTACACCTTCTCGTCTATCGGTGGAGGTCCAGGATGCGCTGCATCGCGCGACAGCAGAGGCAGCCACCGCTTTAGGACTTCAACATGGGCCTGTTCACGCCGAGTTGCGTTATAATGACAACGGGGCACATCTCATCGAAATTGCGGCACGGACGATTGGCGGACTCTGTGCCAGGACGCTCCGGTTTGGAACCGGAATGTCGCTGGAGGAACTCGTTATCCGACACGCCATTGGTCAACCCGTAGAAATGTTACAGCGAGAACAGCAGGCAGCGGGGGTTATGATGATTCCTGTACCGAAGGCTGGTATTCTCGGTGAAGTACGCGGCAAAACAGATGCACATCGCGTAGACGGTATTGTAGAAGTCAGTATCACAATTCCGATTGGTGGGGAAGTGGTGCCGTTACCAGAGGGGGCGCGATATCTCGGTTTCATCTTCGCGCGTGCCGAAACACCTGCAGCCGTAGAAACGGCATTACGTGAAGCACATCAACAATTGGAGTTTGTGATTTTACCGTGTAGGAGGGATTTGTAACCCCGATACCTTTGGGAATAACATCATGTTTACGAAGTTATATGCTGTTATATTCATTGTTGTAAGTGGATTGCTGTCGGCAGCACAAGCAGAGACCGACAAACCCCTATTTACGGAGGTGACGGCTGCGCTCGGTTTCTCACAGACCGAGGCTTCTTGGGCTGCAGGCACGCATGCCCTACCTGAGGTCATCGGGAGCGGAGTTGCACTCTTTGATTACAATAATGATGGCGCGTTGGATGTCCTACACATCCGATTTCCACCACCCGGCAAAGAGGACTCACCTGCCCCGAATCTCCTTTTTCAACAACAACCCGATGGAACGTTTGTTGACGTTACGGAAACCGCTGGCATCGGACACGAAGGCTACGGACAAGGCGTGGCAATCGGTGATGTCGATAATGATGGCGACGTAGATGTCTATGTGACGAATTACGGTCCCGATGTTTTCTATCGAAACAAGGGTGACGGTACATTCATATTAGAAGAGGTAGGTCTCTCAAATGAGGCTTGGGGAACATCCGCAACCTTTGGTGATTACGACAGGGATGGGGACCTCGATCTCTATGTTGCCAACTACGTTCAATTTGATCCAGAAATGGTGTGTCGCGGGAAACACAGCGCGCCAGATTATTGTAATCCAAAAGTCTTTGAGCCGGCAACAGATCGCCTGTTCCAAAATAACGGCAACGGCTCTTTCACAGATGTGACCGAACAGACAGGGATCGCCGCAATGTCCGGCAGAGGCCTCGGTGTTGTGTGTCTGGATCTGACGGGTGATGGTTGGGCGGATTTTTTTGTTGCCAACGATGGCGAAGCGAACTATCTCTGGGTAAACCAGACCGACGGCACTTTTGCTGAGGAAGCCATATTGCATGGGCTTGCGTTTAATGCTTACGGACAACCCGAAGGCAGCATGGGCGTCGCTGTCGGGGATATCAACGGTGATACGCTTCCTGACCTCTTCGCAACGCACTTATCCGGCGAGACAAATACCCTTTATATCGCCGCTAACCACTCTGTATTTACTGACATGACTGAAATAGCAGGTTTCGCCGGACGCGACCTACGTTGGACAGGCTTTGGATGCGGTTTCCTTGATTTCGACAACGATGCCGATCTTGACATCGCGCTCGTCAATGGAAGGGTAAAGCGCGGGGAGATCTTGGATGGAGCAGATGTTGGCGAATTCTGGAATTTTTATGCCGAACCCAATCTCCTCTTCCGAAATAGCAATCAGCCATCAGCTGTCGTAAGGGCGAGGTTGCCTCGTCCGCATGGGTTGGGCAACCCAACCTCTACGACCCCTGACGGTCTCCGAGGGTTTCCGACAGCCCATTTCAGTGATGTGAGTTCACGTGCGCCTGACTTTACAGAACGTGTTGAGGTGAGCCGCGGAATGGCTTTCGGTGATATTGACCGAGACGGCGATATTGATATGGTGGTGAGCAGTCTTGATAATCAGCTTCGCGTTTTCCGAAACGACGCACCGCCACCTCAGTATCATTGGTTATTCGTGCAAGCTATCACCGAAAATCGAGGTGCACTCGGGGCACAAGTAACGCTCCAAACTGAATCACGTACATTGACAGGCTATGTGCTGTCTGGGACGAGTTATCTTAGTAGTAGCGAACCGAGTGTGCATTTCGGGTTAGGAACAATCAGTGAAATTCAAGCGATTGACGTGTATTGGCAAGACGGAAGCCGCGAGAGATTCCCAGGGACACCTGCGAATCAACGTGTAAAGGTTTATCAAGGAAAAGGGGTGCCTTTTTGATAAAATCAATTCTCTTTTTTCTTCTCATGCTAATTAGCCTACCTGTTTTTGCGGTTAGTGAAATTAGCAATCGGCAATCAGCGAGCAGCAGTCAGGTAAAGGACGGAAACGTAGACGAGAAACCTCTTGTAACTGACAACCGACAACTGAAAGGATTTTTTGAAAAAAAATCCGTACTGACCACTATTCCACAGCCTGCAGACCTTGACTTAGTTGAGGAGAAATTGCTTTTGGAGGCAATTGAAACTGCACAAGAAGCCGTGCGGAATTCTCCTGATGATGCGGATGTCTGGGGTCAATTGGGGCACGTCTATCTCATCCATGGTTGGGAGACACCAGCGATACCGTGTTATCGTCGAGCGAGTATACTCGCGCCTAAGGAATTCAGATGGTTCTACTTTTTGGGACGTTTGACGAAGGAGCGTCAACCGGAGGAAGCAGTCGAGCATCTCACGCGAGCACTTATGTTGAACCCGGAATACGCGCCCGGGCATCTCTATCTTGCTTCTGCACTCCGAATTTTAGGGAAGCTTGAAGATGCGAGACATCACTTGGAACGCGCGAAACACTTTCAACCGAACAACCCGTTTTCTGAACTCTGGCTCGGCGAAATTGCACTTGCAAGACAACAAGTGAAACTTGCCAAAAGACATTTAGAGAACGCACTGCGCCTGAATCCGCGGCAAACTGAAGCGCATGCATTGATGGCACAGGTTGTTACAGCATTAGGGGATAAGCAAGCGGCAAAACGACACGCACAAGCAGCACGCCATCCGAGTCAATATGGCGAGTTATCGGACCCGCTGTGGTGGGATGTGCTGCAGGCAGGTGTCACTGCATCGTTGTACGCCGAACGCGGTAGACGTTATATGTCAGAAGGCGATTATACAAGTGCTGTCGCTGAATTTGAGACGCTTATCTCAGACGAACAGAAAGATATAAAGGTCTGGTTCGACTATGGCGTTTCACTCCTCTACACAGCACAGCACCCCGAAGCCTTGGCAGTATTAGAACACCTTCTGTTGCTACTCGACAAGGATATAGAGGTTCAGAAGCAGAGAAGTACAGACGAGAGAGCCTACTTGAAAGCGCAGGCGCATAACTATATAGGACAGATCTATTATGAAACCGGACAGACCACTGCAGCGATCCGTGCCTGCCAAATGGCACTTCAGTTTAAAAAAAATAAAACAGATAGCGAATCTCCCGAACAGTTAAACCCTTCAGATTACGCCACTTTTTTCTCAAATGTACACGCGAATCTTGCGACAGTGTATGAGAACACAGGACAGCTTGGAGAGGCAATTCGGCACTATCAGGCAGCACTTGAACTCGTCCCATCTCAACTGTCCGCGCATCGCGCGCTTGCCGGTGCCTATTGGAAAAAACAGCGTTATACAGCAGCCGAGCCACACTATAAACAGGTCATCACCCATGACGCAACCGATGTCCAAGCCATTTACAGACTCGGCTTAATTTTTCTGACAAAGAAGGATTATCTCGAAGCCATCTCACTCTTTAAAAAGGTTATCGCAATTGAGGCGACGCACGTTCGCGCATACGGAGCATTAGGTGTTGCTTATCAGGAACTTGGAAATATTCCAGAGGCGATTGGTGCTTTTGAACGGGTTTTAGAATTGGAACCGGGGAATAAGGCCGTGTTAGACAAACTCACAGAACTGCATGAATTAAAGTAGACGCGTAGGTATGTGTAAGGCGTAGGGAGATCAACGGGTAGGTTACTCGTAGACGCACTATGGAATTTACTATAACCCAGTACGTCTACGAGTGTTGAAAAAGGAAAGGCTATTACCTGATATGATGCGTAGCTTTAATATGTCCCCAAGTTGTACCGAGTTTACCTGCGGGGTCAACAGCCAAATAATTTTGATAGCCTTTGTCCATCAGCTCCTGAATATCTTCTTGTTCCAGTGCCGAGTGGAAAATCATGACTTCGTCCATTAGACCCGGGAAAAAGTTTCCACCTGCATCCCAGACACCACAACCACCAATATTGACGTTAAAATTAGCTGCGCCATGGTTTGCCCATTTGCCTTTTTTCTCAGCGTATTCACCATCAATATAAGTATGGACGTACTCTGTCGTGGCGACACACCCGACGTGATGCCATTCGCCATCACCGTGTTTGTGTTTCCAAGCATTATTTGTCAGACCCGCTGCAGGGGTCCAGAGGCTAAGCTCATTCGTCGTAATAAAGCCAAACTCAGGTGCATTGTTCTGTCCGACGAGTCCAGTCCGGGCGGGCGGATCGTCCGTGCTTTGTATCCATGCAAGAATAGTGAATTCTTCGAGAGCCTCAAGAAGTTTCTCTTCAGTCTTGACACAGCCGGCTTTTCCATCAAAGTCGAGTGCCTTGCCGAATTTTCCATCCACCCATGGGGCTTTGACGACTTCGCCATCGTTTCCTTCACCTGATATGTCTTTAGCGACCGCACCTTTGCCTTCATCAAAGAGCCAGATACCGACCGCAGTATCGAAATCAATCTCAGCTGTGCTGATGTGAATAGCCATGAGACTGAAACATACCACACCAAGGATTAATAAAAGTTTTTTCATCATATTGTCCTTTCAATATTACCATAAGCGTGTTGAGTAGACGCTATGGTATTAGGGTTTATTCTTTATCTAAAATTTATCATAAAATAAATTGTATAAAATTGCAACAAAAAACCTGATTTAGACACAGTTTTCCGCATACAAATACGGAACACCTTGTCTAAATCAGGTAGCGTCCACACCTACTTCAAGCGTAGGGCAATTTTCGAGGTCTAATAACTATCTTTCAAGTGTCCCCAGATAGTCGGGAGTTTATTGGCAGGCTCAACAGCGAGTGCTTGCGCATTTAGCAATTTCGCATCACCGATTGCCGAATGATCACAACCGATGCCGTCGCCGCCATCACCCATGACGATTTCAAGTTCTTTGGCACCTGATGGAATGTCAAATTCCACTTTAAGAGCGTCAACGTTCTTTCCGCCATCAGTGCCTTGGAGTGTTTCAGATTTGAAAGCCTGCTTACCATCAACACTGAAGATGAAGTCGCTGCTGCCGCCGTGACCGCACTCAGCAGGATCTTTTTCGTCTGACATGCCGACATACCCCTCGAACTTGAGGTACTTATCACCACTAAGATCATAAACGAACGTGCCAATAGCGTGGGCACCAATCCCACGTTCAAAGTAGATACCGCCGATGACGATATGGTTCCGGGTTGCAGCACCTTCGCCGATCGTGGCGTTGTCGAAGTTTAAGGGACCGCCCCAACCTGTCCATTCTCCTTCCGGGTTCTTCGGAGTAAGTCCGCATGCATTAGGCTTCGGTTGGCTGCCTCCGATTAAGGCGAGATACGTAACGCCTTTTCGATCGTCTTCCTCTATGACTTCGTCATAGTCGTTCTGAACGGCATCGCCTTCTTTGCCGACCTCTTTAATAGGTTTCGCGCCATCGCCATCAAGGTTTTCACAGTCGTCTTTGGCTGCGTAAACGCTGAAAGCCAATCCAACGATAAGCATGGCAATTAGCACAGAAATATTCGCAAATTTCAATTTTATTAACCTCCGTCTGTTATATAGTTTTGCAAAAATCCTCAGAAAGCTTTTCGACAGTTTGCTTTGTCTAAGTTACACCGCTTTAACATGAAGCGTGCCTTCATCCGCACGGTTATATTCATAACGCTCATCAGATGCGAACACGATGTCCAATTCGCGCTGAGCACTTTTCCGAGAATCCGATGCGTGCACAACATTATGCGTTATATCAACAGAGAAATCGCCTCGGATGCTCCCCGGCTTAGATTTCTTTGGGTCGGTCTCTCCGTTAAGGATACGTACCAACTCTATAGCATTTCGTCCTTCAATAGCCAAGGCAATAATAGGTGCCGATGTCATGAATTCGATGAGTACGTCGTAAAATGATTTTCCGTGATGGACAGCGTAGAGTGCTTCTGCCGCGATGCGCGGAAGCAGCAGCAGTTTCATTCCAGCAATCTTGAGTCCTCTGCGTTCGTAGCGGGCAATAATTTCACCGACCAACCCACGTTGAACGCCATCCGGTTTGATTAAAACCAGCGTCTGCTCTATTTCCATGGTCCCTCCATATCAACTTCGCACGCGCCTCCATAGCACGCTTAGCGATATAAGCATTCAAGGCTTGACATCAAGCCTTTTTAAGTATACCATATTTTCAGAGCATTTGCCAATTTTATTTTCCTAAAACCATGACTATTTAGTTTTCTATTTTTATTTCGATTTTGGGTAACCAAGCCCGGTAGGTGCGGTTTCCTAACCGCACCGGATACCTAAAAAAGATCTGAAACCCGAGGATTTCTTAAAACTATGGTGTATCCTATAATTAAGTATACACTTGAATAATGTCATGCAGTGTCATTT
>JAPOZO010000047.1 GCA_026706025.1 Candidatus Poribacteria bacterium | reverse complement strand
CATGCCGCCCTTACAGGGCTAAATTGGCTTTTTCAACGTTCTTCTATAAACATGCTGAAGAAATCCGCAGAAACACCCAAGCAAAGACCCCCAGGAAATAAACCCTACAGGACTAAAGAAGGAACTGCTGTGTTGATAGAAATAGGATAGTGTCAAAGTTCAGTCTTGTAACGGGTTTTGCTTGGTGTTTTTTCAGATTCTCCAAAATTTAGTATAGGATAGTATATGGGACTTTTTAATATAACTTGGCGTGAACTCTACGATAACCTGAATAGTCTTCGCTTCGCATTGGCGACGGTGCTGCTGTTGGCATTGATGCTGACGAACGCGGTACTGTATCTGCGCGAACATCCAGTGCAGGCACAGGCATATCACAACGCGGCTGCTGACGCTATAAAAGCATTAGAATCGCGCAGCACCAGTTTATATCGCCTCGCGACGCAAGGCCCCGGCGATCTCCATAAAGCACCCTCACCTCTCCGTTTCTGTGCTGAAGGTGATGAGGCATTTCTACCGACGCACGCCAGTGGTGCAAACTTCATGCGCAAGATCGCCAACATGACACCTATCTGGCGGATGGGGTATCCACAAAAGACCCCAAATCTATTCAATATTCGTCCTGATTTCACAACTCTGGATTGGGCGTTCATCGTCGGCTATGTGCTGAGTTTCATCGCGCTCCTGTTCACTTTTGATTCGATTTCTGGCGAACTGGAACGCGGGACATTGCGATTGACATTGGCAAACGCTATCCCGCGGCACACCGTGCTAATAGGGAAGTTTTTAGGCGCGTTCATCAGCATTAATATTCCATTCGCGATTGCGGTGTTGATGAATCTGATCCTGATTTCTACCTCAGACGCAGTACAACTCAATGCCGAGGCGTGGGGACGCTTAGGTATCTTGTACGGTATCGTTGTTCTTTATACGTGTCTCTTTATCGCTTTGGGACTTCTCGTCTCAGCCGCTGTACGAGAGAGTGGTGTGAGTCTCGTTGTGCTGTTGTTAATCTGGGTGAGTTTTGTGGTGTTTATGCCGAATACGCTGGCATCTATTGGGAGTCAAACGTCAGTCCCGATAGCTTATGTGGAATTTTGGACCCAGCACCTTCGGCTTGCAGATGAGGCGCGTGCGGCATACCAAGATAAATATGGGGACTCACAAACGCCGCCACCGGTGCACGTACTCGGCGAGTATGTTACGACAGAAGCCGAAGAGCATGAACGCTATAATGAGGCATATTTAAAACAACAGATTGCACAAGGGAAACGGGCACGCGCGATCACCCGTATCTCACCGACAGCGATTACACAACGCCTCTTTGAATCTTTTGCGGGAACGGGGTTTGAACGGCATCAGCAATTTATTGAGAATGTACAGCGTTACGCCCGCGAGTACCGGGAATTTGTTATTGATACGGATAGGGCAGATCCAGAAAGTCTTCATGTTGTTGGGATTCAGGAGGGTATGTCCCAGAAGCCCGTCAGCCCAGAAGCGATTCCCAAATTTAAAGACACGCTTAGTCTCAACCGTGATTTCAACACCGCAGCGACGGACCTACTGTTATTGGTGTTGTTTCTTGGCGTACTTACGTCAGGCGCGTATCTCGCCTTTGTGCGCCTTGAGATTTGAATCGGGTGGGTGATACAGAAAACTGAATGCTGCCGCTTAGAATCTGAATCGCTTGCTTTTTCAAAACTTTTCGTATATACTTTATAATAATAAGCACCTGAAACTTACCAACGAGGAACAGCAATGAACGACTACACAGGCATTATTACCGTTGAACCGGGCAAACGCAGCGGGCAACCGTGCATTCGGGGCATGCGGATCACCGTTTACGATATCTTTGAATATCTTGCATCCGGTATGACAGTGGCGGAAATTCTTGATGATTTTCCGTATTTAACTGAAACGGATATTCGCGCCTGTTTTGCCTATGCCGCCAACTGGAAAAAATCACAGACGATTGTTTATACGGATGAAACTTCTATTCGATCAGAACCTATCGCCGAATCTTGTGAATCTGCTGGCGGATCTGTTTCCTAATTCCACTCATGTCCAAGATGCTGGATTAGATGCGGCAGCGGATACCGAGTTATGGGATTACGCCCGTAAAAACGATTATCTTATCGTATCAAAAGATGCAGATTTTAGGCATAGAAGCACTGTTTATGGACCTCCCCCAAAAGTAATTTGGATCGGTTTAGGGAATTGTTCAACAAAGACTGTCGAAAATAACTTAAGAGATCATTACTCGGATATCCAAGCCTTTGCAAGAGATGCCAATCGAGGGTTATTTGTCCTGCTGTGATCTGCTTAGTCCCGTAGGTTGGGTTGAACGGATACCACAAAAACCCGCCAAATCACAGAAAAACACAACTTGCCCCAGATACGCAACACCCAACAGAAAACGAGTGAAACCCAACGTCTGGGTTCCTGATGCAGGTATGAAGTTGGGTTTCGCTGCATTCTTCGGGGAATATGACCACAACTCGGATTTCACGCGTATTTGGAACACCGACACCCCCTTTTCTGTTCCGCTCTACCCAACCTACGGGACTGATTCTTTTCAGAAATCTTATCACAAAAATCAAAAAAATCACAGAAATCACAGTTCAGACTTAAGAGCACGAGAATACCACGGAAAATCACTAAATGGAAACCTATGGTGCAGTCGCAAACCCAACCTATTTTCCACTCAATTTGCGTAAGTCCTATAGATTGAAGTGAACAGAAATTAACGGGTTTTTTGAACTAAAAATTATAGTATTTTCAAAAAAAATAAAATAAATTTGACTTAATTATACATTTTTATGTATAATTATTAATGTGAGGGAGATGTTATTCTCCTCCATAGAAAACAAAAACACCGAGAACACGTGCCTGTATTCCGTTTTGAGGAGTAGGGAACCTTGACATGGAATGCGCCCGGCGCGTGTTTCGGGTTAAAGACCTACTTTTCCTATGCTTTAGCCTCCTTTTCCACTGTTCCTATCTTACAATTTTTTCTTGACAAATTGCATCTAAAGTGTTTAATTATCGTTAAATCAAATAAAAATGAGGTTTAAACTTGACAAATCTTTTTTTAGTGCGTATAATTAAATGTAATTGGTTGTTAAAAAACTGAGTCTAACCTAACTTGCCATCTTTAAGCAGCACGGTTTTATGTCGAAATCTATTTCTTCGGACATTTTATGACGGTCATGTCAGTGTATTCTTAAATTTTTTTTTATTTTCTCTGCAAAGTAATAGCACGCCTAAGCAAGATGAAGAAAAATTAGCAATTTTACAAAAATAATTTGCTTTTTTTTGATGTTTTATATTTTTATAAAGTTATGGTTAGACTTTATTATTTTATCTTGAATAATATTTTATAGTAAATCCTGTAATTACTTATACACTCGTATCGTCGTGAACTATAAAGTTGTATGTTCCAATGGCACAGGAAACCAACGGTTTCCTATGCTACAAGTATAAACTTGTTTTCGGATTTTACTATAAACTGACTTTGTACAACCAGTAAACACCGACAAGATTTGAACGATGCGGTTTCTGCGTCTTTGTGCCGTCAACTGTGAGTTTTCGGAGGCACAACAAACCCAAACGAAGCGTCCACGCTACAACAAATCGCAGAATCCAAGACAGTCTGATAGAAAGGTAGCAACTTGGGTTAATTTTAACGAAGGGATGGAATTTCACATGCCAAAGCGAGTAAGCACGAAACAACTTCTAATCGCCTGCCGGATGTCATTTGACGGTAAAAGCAACCGCGAAATCGCAAGCGAACTCGGTTTCACCGAGGCAACTGTATCGAATTGGCGGAAGCTTGAAATCTGGAAAGAATTCGAGACTGAACTCATTGATGCATACAAACAACACGCGTTAAACCTTGAAAATGGAACCCCACCGTAATTGAATCATTACAGTTAACAGTATCCAGTTACCAGAGAAGAAGGGATTTGATCTTAACTGATAACTGGCAACTGGTAACTCCTATATGAATGGAAGTTTCAAAACAGTTGACAGTAACCAGTGTCCAGTAACCCGTTAATTCTTTCTGGCAACTGGCAACTCGTAACTGGTAACTGATAGCGAGACTTCACACCATTTGAAACGCAAAGCAGGCACGTGTTCCCGGTGTTTTTGTTTTCTATGGAGGAGAATAACATCTTCTCAACCAAATTAACCCCATGAAAAAGCGGTGGATTCCCTGTCCACCGCTTTTCAGTTTTAATGGCTGTTGGCTGTCGGCTGTCAGCCGTCAGTTAAGAGGCAATAGCAGTTGGTGTGGTTTGTGATTGGGGCCACGCCTTTTTTTTTGCATGCCGGTGGCTTTTGTTTTTCTCTGATATACTACTTAAACTAAGGTGAGGTTGACAAAAGCATATTGTAGCGCAAACTTCCCAGTTTGCGTCCACAGCACACCAGAGGTGTCAATTTAGCGACTTTTTCATGGCATTTTAGCATAAACGATATAAACATGCCACCCTTACAGGGTTGAAGACAGAGCCATTCAGTTTTCATAATGTACTTTTTTCATGAGTTGAAGAGCTTGCCAA
>JAPOZO010000046.1 GCA_026706025.1 Candidatus Poribacteria bacterium | reverse complement strand
GCACATGCTCTAAAGATCATAGAAAATTTCTAATAACGAAAACTGAATGGCTCTGAATTAAAACGGAAATCCCTTGATTTTTCTCCAATCTTGATATATACTTTTAAATGCCAATTTCATTTAGGAGGAAAGACTCACACCACTCAGTGATTGCGCTGGATGGGTTAAGGAGAAATCGTATGGGACTTACGAATGAAGAACAACAGTTTTATGAGGCAAATGGCTATCTCTTGAAAAAGGGGCTTGTCTCTTCAGAAGATATTGTGAAAATTCAGGAAGAAATCCAAGATATACACAATCGTATGGCGGAACAACCGACCGACGGTATCGGAATCTCTTGGGAAGTCTACGATTCGGACGACCACCCACCGCGTATCAAGCAGTTAATGCATAGCGAGTTGGTGAGTCCAACCCTCAATCGCCTGCTTCGCTGCGATGATGTATTAGATATATTGGAAGTAATGATGGGTGAAAACATTTCACTGTATCACAGTAAATTGCTCCCGAAAGCAGGTGGAGATGGTACGGCGATCCCGTGGCATCAGGATTACGCTTACTGGAAAAATGATAACAACAAACCTGTTATGATCAATTGTCAGTTGGCTATCAACGAGGCGAACCTTGAGAACGGATGTATTCAGTTTGTTCCCGGAAGCCATAATTGGGGCTTGCAAGAACATGAACGGAAACAGCAGACCTTTGGTGTTTTTCTGCCCGGTCACTATCAAGAACGGGAAGACGCTGTAGCAGTCGAAATGGAACCAGGGGATGGTGTATTTTTTAACGCGCTGATTATCCACGGTTCCGCGCCGAACAATTCGCAGAACGATCGGTTGATGAACACCTTCGCTTACAACGTGACGGGAAATGGTGCAACCCAATCTCGCGAAGTTCTACGTGGAGCACCTCTTGAGGCATGAAAAGTGTGAAGGTCCGATTGTCTAAGTGAGGATATTTCCTGAAGAACCTCTACCAAAAGATATAAGGTATTTTCTGAGAATAGGCTTACATTGCAAAGGAAATATCATGAAAACTCGAAAAATGACCGATACTTGGAAGTTCCTTTGGTTTCTCCTGATATGTATTGGGTTAGGCTGCGGCGATGACGTATCGCGCGACACAAATCTCGCGCCACGTATCTTAACCTTTGAAGCAGAATCAAACATAGTTGTCCCGGGGGCAGAAGTAATAATCCGTTTGGTCGCTGGTGACCTTGAGAATGATATTTTATCATATACCTGGTCAGTTACAGGCGGCGAACTCACGGAGAACGCCTCTGGTGCAGTCTGGCGGGCACCCGAAACCGAACGGAAGTATCAGATTGAAGTTACAGTCAGCGATGGCGAAAACGCCACAACAAGTACGCTGGATATCCAAGTGTGGCAAACTCGACCCGGTAATTATTATCCATTGGCTGTCGGGAACACGTGGCACTACCGCGACAAAGACGGGAGTAAAATTACTTTTGAAATCATAGACACCATTCAGATTCAACAGGCAGGAAGAAAGACCATCGAGAGTTTTGTGCTTCAGAAATCCAGTATGGATGAGGGTTTGGAGAACATTGTAAACTACTCTTACTTAGGACCGCATCTTGATGAAAAAGGTGAGGTATCCGGTATCGTGCAGCACGCACAGAATACCACATCTGGGACAGGGGACACGATCCTGTTTGAGCCGTTTCTTCCGCTATACCAATTTCCGCTGATTCCGGGTGAGAAATGGGATACCAATTTTCAGGCAAAATTAGTGCCGGAACTTTTCCCAATTGGCGGTGGACTTGACGAATTTGAAGTGATCTCGGAAGAGACAGTGTCCGTGCCAGCCGGAACTTTTGAACATGTCTTTCAGGTTCAAGAATCATTTCGGTGGGGTTTCGATATTGGAAATCAAGATTTCCCACTTGATGTTACCGTCGTAAAAAAATGGATTGCGCCAGATGTCGGTATCGTCAAATTTACACAATCGCAGACTCGAGGGGATTTGACAGTCGACACCGTTTTTGAACTTGAATCCTTTGAGTTGATGAACAACTAATGCTTTGTCACGTCAAAGTTGAATGGTATAGAAGTCGCGAGCGACAAGAAACACCCAAGCAAAAACGCTCGCTCCTACAAGAAAATGTGGACAGAACAACTAAGGTACGGTGCGGGTGAAAAATCTATCAAACAAACCAGAAATCTTAACCACAACTGTCGGTTCCTATCCTGTACCGGCATGGCTGCTGTCAATGCCGACGGAACAGTCCCTTCTCGATGCAACACGCGTCGTTGTAGATATTCAGCGGCAACGTGGTATCGACCTACCAACGGATGGCGAACTTTACCGCTTTGATCCCAACCACCCAGATACTAATGGAATGATTGATTATTTCCTCCGCCCACTTTCGGGTATAAAGGCAGAAGTCGGAAGGCAGGAATGGCATGAGTTTCGTCAGCTGCAAACAATGTCCTTTCGAGCGAAACCTGCCGGTGTTGTTGAGGGACCGTTAGGGGAAGGCTCGTTAAACCTCGTCTCCGATTGCGAACGCGCCGTTGGTGTTTCCGGGAAAAACATTAAATTTACGGTAACAAGTCCGTATATGCTCGCACGGACGTTATTGGATAAACATTACGGTGACTTTGACGCGCTGCTTACTGCTTTGGCGGTAGTTTTAGCAGCACAGGTGCAAGAACTCGATTGTGCCTGTCTCCAAATTGACGAAGCCAATATACCAGGTAACCCGCAAGACGCGCCCCGCGCCGCCGAGGCTATCAATATTGTCCTTGATGCGTTTGAAGGAGAAAAAGCGGTGCATTTCTGCTTTGGAAACTACGGGGGCCAGGTTATCCAAAAAGGCAACTGGAAGGCTCTCATCGGCTTCTTGAATATGCTCCGATGCGATCATCTCGTCTTGGAGCTGCAACACCGTCCTGAAGCGGATCTTGAGGCTCTTAAGGCAGTTACGTCAGATATTGTCCTTGGTATCGGTGTAATTGACGTGAAGGTCAATCCGATAGAGACACCTGACGACGTAGCTGCCAGCATCGAAGACGCTGAAAAGGTATTGGGTGGAGGACGGATTGGTTGGGTCCACCCGGACTGCGGATTTTGGATGCTTCAGCGCTCCGTAGTAGACCGGAAAATAGAGGCACTCGTGCAAGGCAGGGATAAATACTTAGGGCTCGCTTAGTGAATGGTATGTGCTATCGAGTTCAAATTGAGGGTGCATGCTTTGGACGTAGGGACGAGGTTACCTCACCCCTACGTTGACACAGCAGTAGGAAAGAAGGGTAGAGATGTTTGAAGTTCAACTACCAGCGTTGAAGAAATTTCAAAATGTTGCTGGCATTGCTGCAGGCGTAGGTTTTGTCCTCGGCTTATTGATTCCTGCTGTGGCTATCTTTAGCCTACACTGGCACTGTCCGCTTGGAAACGGGATTCTTCAGGTCGGTGGTTTTATAGCAATTACCGGAATCGGAAGTGCTATCGTCGTTGGTAACCTTACTGCGCTGATTTTAATTGCGGTTGCGAAATATCGCCGCATGTCATCCGATTCATCCGAAAAAAGGAGATAATAAAACCTAAAGTGGAATTCAACCTCTTGCACACCGTTTTACTCTTTGGTACAGGTATTTGCGCGGGTTTCTTAAATACGGTTGCTGCCGGCGGATCGTTGTTGGCACTGCCGATGCTAATCTTCCTTACCTCCGATCCAGTATTATCAAACGGCACGAACCGGATCGCTATTTTTTTCCAAAACATCAGTGCCATTATAGGCTTCCGGCGTAAGGGTATCTCTGATTTTAGATATGGTATCCTACTCGCTGTCCCTGCGGTCATCGGTGCCGGGATAGGTGCCAAAATTGCGATTGGTACGGATGCGGCGTTATTCCAATTTATTCTTGCAGGCGTGATGCTTGTTATGCTGACTTTAACACTGCTGAATCCAACAGCAAGGTTAAAGGATAGAATTGAAAGCAGCGGCACAGGTTCTAAAATCATCGCAATGGTCGTTTTCTTTTTTATCGGAATCTATGGTGGTTTCATCCAAGCAGGTGTCGGACTGCTTGTCATCACTGCTTTGCGTCTCCTTACGGGTATAGATTTAGTGCGAACAAACGCCATTAAAGTTTTAGTTATCTTCTTTTATACCGTGTTAGCCCTCGGTATTTTTATCATGGAAAAGCAGGTCGATTGGACCTTAGGTGTGACGTTGGCGATAGGTAATGCGACCGGTGCATGGATTGGCAGCCATTGGGCAGTCGAAAAAGGGGATAAATGGATTAAAGTGGTTCTTGTTGTAGCCGTCCTCGCCTTCTCCCTGAACCTGGTATTAAAACCCTTTAACTTAGATATTATATCGGTGCTCGGACTTGGTTAACGACTCAATTCTTGATATGAAAAGATGAGTCGGTGAACGGCGGTAATGTGTGAGGTGAGTGTGAGGATACCGAGTGTGCAGAGCAGAATCATTCCAGTACTTTGAATAATCGGAAATTTGTACCAGAGCAGCCCTTGAATCAGCGTACCAGTCCCGAGTAAGATGATGCGTTCGGGTCGTTGCATGAGTCCGACCTTACAAGTAATTTGAAGTCCCTCGGCTCTTGCTCTCACGTAGCTAACGAGTATTGAACCGAACCATGCGCCAAACGCTAAAATTATCCCCAACAGACTTTCCAAAGTGTAAAAATAGATGAGTGCTCCGAGGAAGAGAAAACCTTCTGAATAACGATCAATAACAGAATCCAAGAGTGCTCCGGATGCTCGCAAGTTTCTCTGCGCACGTGCAACGGCTCCATCTATCATATCAAAACTCCCACCAAACAGAATAAGAATCCCACCGGTAATCAGGTGTCCTGTCGCGAAGTAAAAGGTCGCGATGAGATTCACGAAGAACCCGAAAAGCGTTACCATATTCGCTGTAATACCGAGTGCCACCATTTTATTCGCAATAGCAGACAGGATTATCTCAAGGTGGGGTTTCAATTTCGCTTCAAACATTGCAACGTCTCCTCAAGGATTCTCGCCGGTTTTTGATCAATTCTGTGGCGGGAACTGTCTCTGCTTGACCCAGAAGTTCCAAGATTGCAGGCGCGATGTCTGTAGGGCACTGTGCGATTTTGACTTTTTTCTCTTCAGAAAATTGTGCGTCGGATGCTGCGACAAGTACACGCCCATCGTTCCATATCAGTTCAGGAGCAGTGTGATCAACATTATCAGCACCTTCAAAAACAGTAATGATAGGGTGTGGCAGTCTTAGCAATTCTAATTCGGTTTTCTGAATTGCTTCTGCACAGGCTAATGAGGTTCTGCGTTGTATCGCCGCGATATGGGGGACAGGTAGATCCCACAAAACGATTGGCTTTTTGAGGCGATGTGCAAGTGCGGTCAGGCGCAGCAAACACCGCCACTCAGCGGCAGTGTTTAGGCTATGCGCGTCGCCTTGGATGAGTATGACCTTCGTGCGCTGTATCCACGCGAAGCCCGCAAATTTGAAAGTCCCTTTACTTCCAGCTCTATCGCCATAAAGTTCTATCGCCTGAGTGAAGGGCGGTTGAGGGTATTTAGCGGTATTTGATGACATACACCCAGGACCTTTTACCGATAGCGTTGGGGGTTCACCCCCCCACAAGCAGCATCAAACCGTATAAAAAAAGCAGGGAGGTGCTTTAAAACACCTTCCCTGCCTAAAAGGTGATGCGTTTCGATTATTCACCGCTGCGCGCACCGACGGTACTCATAACGAACCAACCGATACCAGCCGCGGCCGTAGTCAGGAACACCAAGGCGCGTTTGGATGTGGAAGATTCCTCGTGTACGCCTTTGGCATCCTCAAGTATCATCTTAACTTCCTTGATCGCCTTCTGGTTGGTCTCAACCTGTGTTAAAAGCGTCTTCACGTCGCCTTGGATAGACTCAACGAGTGCGCTTGTGGCTTCCGCAGCCATTTTGTGCTCTTTGATCATCTTATCCATCTCTGCGAGATGCTCGTCAAGATGAGCGATATCGTTAAGGATACCGGTTTTAGTGGCTTCAAGTGCTTTTTTGACGCCAGAAGCGATTTCGTTTCCGGAGTCGGTGACAGCCGTCATCAATTCTTTCTGTGATTTCAGGCTATCTTCAAGGTCTTTGAGTTGCCCCTTGAGTTTGCCCATACTCTTATTGAGACTGCTAATTTCTGCCTCAAGTTTATCTCGCGTCGCTTCGGATTCGGCTAATTCCACCTTTAATTTTTCAAGTTCTTCCTGCTGTTTAACCAAATCTGCTTCAGCGATTTCGACGACATTTTTCGCCATAGCGAGCGGAATACGCAATTGTTCGCCGGGATAGATGAGGTGTGGGTTGGTGAAGTCGTTGTACTTGCTCAACTCGCGCCACTGGAGCGGGTCTTTGAGATGCTCTTGGCAGAGATCCCAGAGAGTATCGCCTTTCTCAATAGTGATGAGCATAGTGTCATCATCGCCATCATGTGGTGTGATTCGTGCCGAGGCGGACAAGATATAAACGCCGCTGAGTGTTGCGCAGATGTACAGAATCAGTACCAACTTCAGAGTGCCTCTTATCATTTTCATAAGTTTTCTCCTTTAAAATCTATAAGAGATGGAAGCAAAGTGAGTTGATCCAACACCGTTGATTTCACTCGCCATGCCATCTTGGATAGCATAGTCAACCTGCAGCCCACCTATGTTCACACCAAACCCACCGAAGAGGCTCTGCGCGTCGCGTGAAGCCCTGACCCCACCACGGATGGACAAGGCAGTGGATTTGTAAGTGACAATCGTGTATTCAGCACCGAGTCGCAGGCTCGTAGCACTTTGATCAAGATTAACGAATTCCTGCTCAAGATCCGCTGCGAATGTGACGACATTGCCCATATAGAGGTTGTAAGCTAAACCGACATTGACTACCATCGGGACGATGTCATCGCCGAGGGATGCGCCGAGGTACTTAGCAACAACGCCGTAATGGAAAGTCGGCACTTTCTCTTCGCCGACATCTATGTGCAGCGCGTGTCCCATTAATCCGACATCTACACCGCCAAAACCGCTCTGGTTTTCAACGCTGTCTAAACCGAAGTTATCGGCGAGCATACGACCGGTTAAACCGAAACTGAAGTTTCCGATGCCGATGCCATAAGAGAGGGAGTAGGCGTTCGCGCTATAGTCGAATTCGCCGCCGTAATTTTCCTTGTTATCATACTGTGGGATACCACTAACACCTGCGTTTGTGACTGCCAGCCCGATAGATCCAGCTGAACCGAGTGCTTTCGTCAATGCGATGAAGTTGTGGCTTCTATCCAAGTCGAGCTGCTGGGTGGAAAAATTGAGACTTAAATCCGGTGCGGATCCGAGACCTGCTGGGTTCCAGACAGTTGCGGTGGCATCATCGGCGATTGCTGTGAATGCCCCACCTAACCCGATTGAGCGTGCACCGGCACCAAGCCGTAAATGCGGCATGGCATCCACTCCGGCAAAGCTGGCCGGCGACACTGCTAGGATAAAAAAGAAAAGTGGTATTAAACCGCATAACAATTTCGGGCATTTTCTGGAAGCCCATTTAGCGATTTGTTTTGTCATTAACATTATATCCTCCAAAAGACTGTCCACATCGGGAACTGGACGGATGTCCAATTCCCGATATGCGGACTGCCATTTACTTAGCGCGTCAGTGCGAGTTTGAGAATGGCGTATTCTGGCTCGAAACCGTCTGCCACGATGATTTCGCAGAAGTAAATGCCTCGAGCTAAATCTTCGCCACTGCTTGATGTACCATCCCAACCGATTGCATCTGAACCGTTCTCCTTAAGGGTATAGTTCCCAGCATCGAATACACGGTTATCTACAAGCACGCGAACCGGTCGCAACGTTATGTCATAAATGACAATCGAAACAGTTGCTTGCCGTGCGAGCGTGAACGAGATGCGAGTATTGTCTTTGAACGGATTCGGATAGTTAAGCGGGCGCGATGCTAATATTGGACCTTCCGCAGCCTCAAGGAAGAAACTAAAGGTGTGGACTGTCCTATTCGCCTCACGTGTTCCTTTGTTCTTGGCAGAGACATAGCCCGCCAAGTGCGCTTTATCAGCCACCTCAAGCCTAACTACATATTCCCCAGCCCAAGTTTCAGGCTTAGCGTTTGTATCCACCAAGAGGGGATGCATAACTTGGCTTGCCGACTTCTGTCCAGATTGGAAAGTGATCTTCGTACCACTCGGAGTGGCCTTGTAGTCACTATCAACACCCTCTATAACCAAAGTGATAGAGTCAACATCTATACCAGATTCGGCATCGGCATAAGCGATTGAAACTGTAGGAGCCTTATCTCCTGGTTTCAACTTGAAGCGTGCGTTCTGGTGTGGCGATGCCATTGTGATGATCGGTGCGGCGGTATCGAAATCAATCGTGAAACTGCCCCTTGCCGTCGCAGTGTTCCCGAGGGTATCATCTGCGTCAACTATAATCAGGTAAGTACCTTCAGTCAAGGGGTTCTCAGGAATGAAGTCGGCTCGTGTGATATCTACGATATCTCCGTCCTCGCCTTTGTAACTATACTCTCCCTTTTCCTCATCAAGTTCGAGTTCGACCCCATCATTTTCAACGCTTCCTTTCACTTGCTGATTTTGGGCGTTGAAAACAGAGATTCTGATTCTATGAACACCTGATTCATCAGTGGCACTTGCCGAAATTGTCGGTGTCTCAGTACGGATAGTACCATTCGGAGTGATTGAGGAAATCGTCGGAGCGACACCATCAATAGCGAATGTGAAGGTCCACACATGTTCCGTAGTTCCACCCTCGCTGGTTGCTTTGAGTCGCACGGTGTAAAGACCGGGACCCTTTGTCAAGTCGACGGGTGCCTCAATTGTTCCTGCAGCGATCTGCAATCGAGACACAGGAACCTTCACACCGTTTATATGGAATTCGACAGCCGAAACAGCGGATTGTTCGTCGGTCACAACCGCTGAGACTCTTGTGTTTCCTAATGCCTCGTTATTCGCACCTTTAATGAGCCCAGTGGGAGCAACTGAAGAGATGACTGGCGGTGTTGTGTCTTTCGGCATCTCTACCATGAAGGTAACAGATGTCTGCGCCATATTGCCATCACCGTCAGTGACCGCGACAACAACCATGTGATTCCCATCACCTAATGCTTCTTCAGGGGTATAAGAGAATCGGTTTCCGCTTACCTCTGGTGTGGCATCATCATCGTTGACGGTAAACGTTGTTACCTCAACAGTGCCTGCGCCAGAAAATTCACCACTGATAAGCGGTTTGCCGTGCTCAAAGGTTTGCCCTGAAGCAGGTGAATGAATCGCTACTGTGGGGAGCGTGCCATTGACAGCAAACTCAGCGGACCCTTCACCGACGTTGCCGAGATTATCGGTCACTTGGACAGTCACACGATAGGCACCACCAGCGAGTGGCTCTCTGCGGGTGTAAACCAAGCTTGCGGCATCTTTTTCAAGTTCCGCCTGGTCAACAACCACTTCAGCTTCGTTAGGTGGCTGGAGACGTGCCACTGCAAGGCTTCCAGTTGCGCCATCAACACCAGATCCTGCACCGTCATTATAGGTTGCCCGGATGGTCGGCAGGCTATCCACCGTCTCGTCTTCCGTAGGTGATTCGATGGTAATCATCGGACCGGTGTTATCCACATTAACTTCTGTTACCGGGAATGCGACCGAACCGTTCCGTTTGGTGACCACAGCGTCGGGTGCATAGACACCGTCTACCAATGATCCGACCTCTACCATAAGTGAGAAGGTATTTTCTGGATCTTCAGCACTCTCACTCGGCATCTCTTGTCCGTTGACTGCGCCACTCAGTTCCTCAGCAGCTAACGAACCGTTTGCAACCATGAAACTCACAGAGACTGAGTTACGAAGTGGAATCGGTTCTGCGGGTGGTTCCGCAACGTCCGTACCATCTACAGCGATGACTGATATGTCAGTAACATCAGAGACTCGGAAGTTGAGTACGTGCACCGTTATCATCGGGGATTCATCGGTCTGCACATTGCCGAATTGGTCAACAGTTAAAGCGTGGAACATGTAAGTTCCATTTTCGAGCATTCCGACATCAATTGTAATAGTGTCCAGAATACCGGCTTCGCCCTCGATAGTACTTTCGGTGCCGTCCGCTGTGGTTTGCACCAAGTTCACTGACCCACCCTCATAGGTTATAGGATCAGCAGTCTGTTCAATTGTAAATGTTGCTATTGGTGAAGGAACTGTATCATCAACAATCCCGCCAACCGTATAACTACCATCTTCGTTTGCTTCAATCATACCAGCAACGTCAGCAACAGCGACAATGTTCGTCGGACCTACCGGTGAGACATCGTCAACGTTGTCAACCGAGAAATGTGCTGTAATGCCGTCTGCCGACATAGTTTCGCTTCCGTCTGCTTCAGCGATTGCGGTTACACGCACCATATATTGGTTATCGTCTTTAGAAGCATCACGTGCGGCAGGACTATCAGCAGTAATAGTATCCTCAAGTGTCGTTGTATCAACCTCAAGCATCCATTCTTGATACGTCTGGCTACGGTCGATCTGTACAACAGTGAGTTCACCACTCTCGTTTGCTTCCGTTGCACTCGCTGCTGCACTGGCTACGTCCCCAACGAAATCAGCAAGTTCTGCATCCGAAACATCGCTAACCATCATACTTTCAGTAGCAGTGCCAACATCAATCCACTCTTCGTCCATCGGACGCTTGACTTCAAAGCGCTTGCCTGAAATCGGTGGAGATGTTATCTCATAAGAGCGGGAATTAAGCGTAATCGTTCCCTGGGGGGCACCACTATCTGGGTTCGTCTGTGTAATGCTTTCGGGATCTACGGCGACTACCAAAACTTCCGGAGCCGGTCGGTAATCATTGTCAACAGTTACCGAGATTTTAGAACCGTCAGTTTCCTCATTGTCAAACTCGTCTTTCGCGAGCGCTTGGAACGTATAGGTACCTTCTTCAAGGTATGTTTCACCATCAGCGAGTGTACCGACATCAACAGTTACCGTGAAAACGCCACTGCCTTCGGCGGTTTCAGTTATCTCACTGACAAGCGCACCTTCAGGATACATTGCGAGTCTGACGGACTTGTAAGTCTTCCGCGCCGCTACCGGTTCAATCATAAATGTAGCCACCGGGGATGCGACAGCATCATCATATTTATCAACGAGCCCACCAACAGTGTAGCTGCCATCTTCAGCGGTTTCAAAGACAGTATCAACGCCGTCAACACTTGTTATGCTAATGCCTGTAGGTGCAAGTGGTGCGACATCGTCAACGTTGTCAAGTGAGAACATTGCCGTAGCATCAGAAGCCCACTCTTTTCCACTTGCGTCAACAGCAAAAGCACGAACCGTATACTGATTGTCATCCTTGGAGACATCCCGTGCGCCGGGACTATCCTTCGTGATAGTATCTTCGAGTGCCAATGCTACCGTATCTACGGAAACTACCCATTGTTTATTAGTGGCATCAATGGCGACAACTGATTTATCACCTGTCTCGGTGCCTTCAACGACGATACCGGTCAGGTGATCAAGAACACCGGGGAGTGCTGCATCTTCAATATCAACAGAAGTGCTGGCATCACCAGTGCCGATTGTTGTCCAGTCTGTATCGTTTGCGCGTTTTGCTTCCAAACGAATCGACTCAATAGGCGGCGAATTCTGCTCAATAGTGTAGCCCGTGAACATGAAAGTGCCCTGTGGACCTTCACTATCTGCGTTCTTCTGTGTGCCAACATCTACCATTAACTTGAAAACAGCAGGGTCTGGACGCTCGTAATTTTTGACGTGGATCGTGCTTTCCGGAGACGCACCGTCCTGCCCGTTGTTAGGTTCGTCATCAACCAAGGCGTGGAGTTTATAAGTGCCGTTTCCTTCAATACCCAAGGCACCTATGTCAACGGTTACCATGAAAACGCCACTACCTTCAGCGGTTTCGGTTATATCACTGATGAGCGCAGCATTAATTTCAGGATCACTGACCAACATCACTGATGTGTAAGTTTTCCGAACAGCAGTCGGTTCAATGGTCAGCGTAATACTCTGTGGAACGACTGACGGATCATTTTCGTCAACGAGTCCACGATGGGTATCGGCTTCAACCATACCATTAGCGTTAGCAATAGCGGTGATATTCGTTGGTCCGAGAGGTCCAACATCATCAACATTGTCAACGGAAAGCATCGCTGTGGCATCAGAGGGCCAATCATTTTTTCCATCTTCGCTGACAGCAAAAGCACTGATGGTATACGGGTTGTCATCCTTAGATGCGTCGCGTGCACCAAGGCTATCCTTCGTGATGGTATCTGGCAGCAGCTTCGCCGTATCTACGGCAAGGGACCATACCGTTTCACTGGTATTGATCGGAGCGTCAGCTCCTGCAACTGCGGCATCAACTGCGGCATCAACTGCATCAACAAGACCGGGTGTATCACTTTGAGTAGCAGTGCCGAGTTCTATCGGTGCTCCATCGCCCTGTGTAGCGACAAACCGAACGCCGACAGTCCGCGGACCGGTCAGTGGTAATGTGTATGCGTTAATAGTGACCATGCCTTGTGGGCCATCACTATCTGGATTACGCATCGTGGTGGACGCTTCATCAACTTCAAGTCTCAACACTTCAGGTGGGTAATCACCAGCATCCAACTTGATGGCAAATTCCATCGGTTCAGCGTCTGTGAGTTGGAGTTGGTTAGTTGCCACAGCACGCACCATGACAGTGTCCCCTGCAACAAGCAATGCATTAAAGAGAGCATCGGGGACATCAAACGTCATACTGAATTCTGCACCAACTTGTGTGCCAGCGAGTTCATCTGCACTGAATGCGACAGGGCTCGGTTGCCAATTACCGTTTGCATCTTGGTATTCTACCGCGATCCCTGCTAAGAAGTGCGGGTGCTGGTCAATCTTGATCGTTAATTCCACACCTTGTGTCGTATTTGCGTAGATGGTGCCGTGTTCATACTGTTCATCAACTATGCCATCACCGTTACGGTCACCGATACTAACACGTATAACGCTTGCGCGGTTTATTTGTGCAGGATCATTAGGCGCAACGATTCTGAGATGTGTAGGTGCGGTGTATGAACCGACATTGAAGAGGGTATCAATTCCCATTGCGCGGATACCGTAATTCCCAACCATGAGTGGCAATCCCTCACCTTGGATAGGCATCACAAGGTGGTCAGATGCATCAAAGGTTACTGGAACAAGGTGATCAACGATATCTATTGTAGGACCGAGTGCTTCAACAATCAATTGTGCTTGGCTCTCACTTAAGCTGCTGAACCCTATATAAGGCTCCAAATCCTTCAGGAAGGGACCTGCGAATTGCTGTATCAAATCAGCATTTAGGATACCCAACACAACACTCAGAGGCGATGCCAAGGCTGCCTGCAGGATTGGATCCGACGGCGCGTCCAATTCTCCTTCTGCGACTGCCGCCTTAACTGCTTCCCAAATATTGGATACCAACATAGTGGAATCAACAGTCAATGGCATCCAAGTGTTGGGTTGATAGGTCGATGGTTCTCCAAGATAGGGTGTCCCATCTTCATTCAATCCAATCATTTGATAAAACAGGTAGCCTGCCCCTGGACCTATGTCAGCAGCCTTCGGCATGCCCATAATATTGAGCATCGCGGCGGTACCAGCAGTAGGTGCAGTGGCGACGAAAATGTCATCATCATCGTTCCAATAACCGGTAGCATTTGCATCACTTGGACTAATGCCAATACCCGCTTCCGGTGCACTCGTGTCAACAGTGATATTCTCTTGAATCCGATCAAGAACGGTTCCATCCTCATGAAGGACATCAACTTTCAACTGATAGTTACCATCAGCAATATTATCAATGCGTGCAGTCCAGAGTGAATGTGTTGCCAGATCAACGCGCGGCACGGTGAAGACAGAAGCCAACCTCGGATTGAATTCATTCTCAAATTGAGTTATCAGAGCGTTCGCGTTCCGGACCAATATCTTCCGGATCTTATTTAGCTGCTTTGGTGTTGCAACATTCAAGATATCATTTATATTCACTTGCTGACCCGCGAGAGCTCTTGAAACTACATCAAGGACTTGCGGTGAAGTCAATATCTGGGAAAATTCAGCTCCCAAGTTAGGTGTGAAGAGATCTCCAAGAATACCGCGGTCGGTTAATTGGAGGTTACGCGGATCAGGCATTGCCCAACCATCAATCCTAATTTTATGTAAATTCGCTGGATCAAAGACATCTGCTAATGTAACGGTAGTTGGGTCCAGAGCTGCAATAGCATCCCGGTCCAGTGTGGTGAAGTACAGTGGATCAATGAGCTCGACCTCAAAGAAGTAATAGACACTGCCACTGGTAGGTATCCCAAAACTTTCTTCCCAAACGACACCATTTCCAGTATCAGTCGGAGTCATTACCTTAGAGAAGTAACCTTCCTCCGGATTCGGACCATTAGTCGAGTACCGGAGTCTAACCTCTGAGAACAACTGTGTGTTATCAAGACCTGGCCATGCTGGTAAGTTCGTCGCGGCAAGCGTTTCCTCTAAGCGGAAAGTATAAGGGATGGTATCGGCTCCGAGTCCCTCCATCTTAACTTCTGTGCCTGCCTTCGGTGGACCATCTGAGAGACCAAACTCAACACGATCAACTTTCGCTGGAACCCGCGTATAAACGTGCAGACCATCGCTTGTCAGGTATTTTTGATTTGGTGCTGTGCCAAAATCAGTGTAGAGGAAATCAGCAAAATTCGGCGTTATAGCATTTCCAAAGTTTTCAGTATCTAAGTTATCTGCTTCTTTGGGGAAAGCAGTAAGACGCCTTGACAGTAAAATTGACAGTAAAATCTGCCGAATCTGCTTTTTGGGCAGAAACCCTCTTGGAACCTCATCAAGGATTGCATTCACTACGACCTCTGCTTCAATCGTCAGTCCAGGGGGGGCAAGTTGATTGATAAAACCCTCTACGAATTGCCTTCCAGAAGCAGTATTTAGGGACAAGCCACCCAATCGCGATTTGCCCGAAAGGTTTGTCGGTGCTATTGACTCAAATGGTGGTGTTATTGGAACTTCTACCGGTGGAAGTGTTGGCTCAGGTTCCGTTGGTTCCGGTTCCGTTGGTTCCGGTTCCGTTGGCTCAGGTTCCGTTGGTTCCGGTTCCGTTGGTTCCGGTTCCGTTGGTTCAGGTTCCGTTGGCTCAGGTTCCGTTGGTTCCGGTTCCGTTGGCTCAGGTTCCGTTGGTTCCGGTTCCGTTGGCTCAGGTTCCGTTG
>JAPOZO010000045.1 GCA_026706025.1 Candidatus Poribacteria bacterium | reverse complement strand
ACTCCTTCGATATGTCGGGTTATTACCCGTTTAATTTATTAATCTTCATACGGGGTGCAGGTTTTTGAACATCGGATTTCTATAGACATAGCACCCCTACGGGGTGAAGAAAGGGCTTGAAAGTTCATTGAAACGTCTACAACCCGTTAGGTAGCCACTTGGGTGAATATGTAGCATAGGAAACTCATGGTCTCATCAGCTACAATCATCACAGATATTTCCCTAAATTGACACCTATGGGTACACCGCAAAACCGCATCTACCGGCCCTGGAGAACCGAGACGGTTGTTGTTTCTAAGATTGCGGTTTATGGAGGGCGGCACACAGGAAACCAACTGTTTCCTATGCTACGAAAGATAACGTTTCCAATCTAACCCCAGACTAAATCCCCTAAGCGAACCATAGGTGTCCATTTAGGGAGTTTCTGTCGCTTTAACACCGTCGCGCCCCCCGGCCCGGTAGGTGCGGTTTCTAACCGCACCGGATACTTCGCGAACACCTTCAGATGCAGCGTTTGCGGAACACGCGTTCCTGTAAAGAAGAAACCGCGAACGGAATGCGAGAGGGTTTTGAAGTTTTCAAGGTTGCCGCGTCATATCCGGTTCGGTTGCAAACCGAACCTACCGGCCTGGAGGTCACGACGGTTATTTTTTTAAAATTGACACCTATGGTACACCGCCAAACCGCACCTACCGGGTCTGAGAGGGGCGGTTTCCTAACGCTTTCGAGTGTTGCGTTCTGAACTGTGATTTTTTTGACTTCTGTGATTTTTGTGATAAGAGAACTCATCACAAGTAACTGAAAACTGAAAACCGAGTCCTGAGGACTCAGCAGTTCTGCGGGACCCTATCTTTGTAGGAGCTTCAACGGCACAATCAGACCCTCATTTTTCTTCAGGGGTCTTATCAGAGAAATCAGAAAAATCAAATCAATTAGAGTTCAGACTTAATATGGCGGGTTATCATGGTAATCACGGGAATCAGACAAAATTAGCGTTCAGACTGGGACCCGAAAGCTGACAGAGCCATTCAGTTTTAAGAAATTATAGAGTTTCTCGTCCTTTTCTCAGGATCCGGTGCGGTTCCAAACCGCACCTACCGGGCCTGGGGGCCAAAATTGGACAAAGAAACCGAAAACTGAATGACTCTGGAAAGCTGAAAATTGTCTTTGACAAAAATCCGTATTTACTGTACACTTAAAAATAGCGTCAGATGTTATCTGCTGGAGGCGCATAACCGATGGCTGATAGCGAAAAATAAAAGTTGACAAAAAACAGCGTTTATTGTATGATTAATAGAAAGGTATGGTTTTACCCGCTGATGACTGGTAACCAGAACAACTTTTTGTAACCTTTTATACACTATCGGTGTTAAATAGGTTAAGGCGTGATGTAGACGGGTGTTTTGATGGTAGAAAATCGAAACATAGAAAGTACAACACTCCACGACGCAAAAAGTTTTTTTTGAAAAAAACTTGACAAAAAACGCAACTAAAGGTATAATTAACTCATGTTTAAGTGTGAAACCGCAAAATTACATAGATTTTGCCTGTTTTCGCACAAACTCCATACCAAACGTAATTTTCTTGAAGAAAGTCTTGACATCATATCACTGATGTGGTATAATATAATACATAAGAGCGTAAAGTTGTTGGGCAAAGGCACTTCGCCTCAGTCCAGAACCCTCTTACAAGATATCTCACAAAGCGGTAGAGATGCCGGTGGCGGAAAACCACCGAATTCGCACCGCACACCAAAAAATAGTTGACACATTTCCGTAACTATTTTACAATCTACAACGTTTATACAAGTGGTTTGGCTATTTTTGTCAGAATCCATAACGCAAACATAACACCCAAACCCAATTTTTCAAGTGTGCTTTGAAATCATTAGACTCGACTGATAGGTGCGGTCTCCCACCGCAACCCTCGACTGAGTAGGTACGGTTTCCGAACCGCACCGGGTTTCAAAGAAACGCAAAAAGGTTAGTTCAGAATAGATTTCATCCCTGAATCTGTTCTTGATTTTTGATTTTTGATTTTGATGGGAACCCCGTACAACGGCGTTCCTGCTGATGTAGAGTGGGAACAACCACAACGGCGTTCCCAAGTGAAAAAAATTAATTGTTTTTTGTTTTCTAAGGAGGAGAATAAGTAAATGCAATTGTCAAGATTGACATTTTCCTTAGCAAGTTTAGTTGTTTTGCTCGCCTTCGGACTAATCTTCACACCGATGTCCGTTATGGCCCACCCAGTGACTACCGACAATAATGGCTCAGGTGCGATACATGACGGCGATGCCGTTGGTCTGTCGCACATGCACCCAGAGATTACAGTCACGATCGCAGATGCCAATCCTAACACTCGTGCTATTGAGGTTGTTGATACAATGGCGGATGAACCCGCAACGCCTGCTGCCACTGATCTGACTCCCACAATCGAGTTTGATGTGACACTCACGGTTCCAGTTGGTGCCCAAGATGGTGGTAGTGCCGTGGCTGCTTCTTCATTTGCTACTACTGGTGATATCACGGCGGTCGCCTATAATAACAGTTACTTGCCGGTAGGGATAGCGACAAATACAACTGGGGCGGTTGCTGTTGGTGCCTTTGCACAAGGGACTCTTGCGGCTGATGGTACCTTTACAGCAGGGGCTACTGCGACTGATCGAGATTGGCGATCAACTTTCACTATTACCCTTACCGATGTAACATTCACGACGGGTGAAAATGCTGTTGATGCGAATAATCCTACTGCTGCTGAAGCTACGGCGGCACGTGAGGCTGCTATCGCCGCCGCTATCACAAGTGGGATAATGGTGGATATAACGCTGGATGATGATCTGATCCAGACGACCGGTTTGGTTGGTGGTCCGATGGCAGGTCAAGGCAATCTGATGTCAAAGACAACTATCACGGTGGTTTCAGCAACAACAGATGCGGAACCAGGCGCGCTTACTGGCGTGCTTGCTAACGGTGACTACCTGGTTGTCGTTCGAGATATTAATAACCCCCCCGACTTCGGTACTGCCGACCCCGATTTGATGGAATGGGCAGATATGCCGGACCTGCATGAACTTTTTATTCAGAACACTGCTCCCGGTGGTGGCGGTTCACTGCAGTTGAATTTGGATGCGATGGCTGTGGATGCTAATGACATGGCTCTCGGGACACGTGCTGTCGTCTTCACCGAAATTATGTGGGCTGTTGATAACCGTTTGGTCGGTCAAGCGGGTTATGCTGCTAACCAGTGGTTTGAAATTCACAACCGCTCTGGTGTTGACGTTAGCCATAGTCATATTAGTTTTATGGCGAAGGAAGGTCGTCCTGCCTTGGGTGCAGGTACTGATCTTGTCAGTAACGTCACTGGTGGTGGTAATCGTTGGATCCGGACGAAAGGTCAGAACGGCGATAGTGGTGCCGCTGATGGCAGTGGTATGGTAGCGTTCATCTCCATGTACCGGCTGCAGAACAAACTTGGTGAAGACGGTGCGAATGGTGGTCACTGGGGCAAATCGTCGCAGGTGTATAAGCCGAACCACATGGGTACACCGGGTGATAGGGAGGTTATTGATCCGCAGACCTTCACTGCCAGTGGTGTCGGACTCACGACCGTTTTCAATGAGATCGCGAACTATCCCATGGATGATGATGATGGCAAGGGTTATGAGTGGATTGAACTCCGTATCAGGAGCGGCGATCCGCACTTTGAAAAGTGGGTCGTTCATATTGTTACCGGTGCTGACGATAGAGACGTTAGTACAGACCCAACGCAAGAGAAACTTTTCGAGCTGCCGAAGCTTGATGTAAATCGGTATGACGACATCTTGTTGATTACCAAAACGGATCCTAAAGATGATCCTGATCACCCCTTGGCAGCAGGTTACAACGTTGAGGTGGATTTTGCGGAACAGAAGAACCAAGGCAGAGATATGAATATCCGGTATTATGTCGCTGATGGCAACGGTGCCGGTGATAAATTTGACTGGACTAAAGATCTGCCTGATGATGGTAAATTTGTCTTGATTCTCCGTCATAATAACGATAGAACGAACCATGAGAGAGTTGAAGACGTTGCGGGCTATCACCCGAATTTGGTGAAATCCACTGCCACATTCTATTCACAACTCTGGCCCCTGAGTGGTTATCCGGCACCGAAATTCACCAGGAATAAACTCGAAGATGGTGCAGTGTATCGTCGTCAGAAGGATGGCATCGCTGGCACGAGATCGGGGAATGATAAGGACGAAAAGGATCACACTGCATTCCGTGGTGGTGCCGATAACGATAACGGCTGGACCGGTATCGGCTACAAACGGAAAGCTGCTGTAGGTGCACAGAACGGTGGAACCCCTGGTTATCCGCACGGTTCTAAGAAAGCTGACGGTGCTGACGCAACAGCGGCGGTGATGATCAGCGAAATTATGTATGCCGTGACGGATCGGACCCTCCTACAGTGGATTGAACTCCGCAACATGTCTGATACTGTTGGTGTGGATTTAGATAAATGGGAACTTCTCATCGTGAACCATAAGGAAATGATGGATGATATGGGCATGATGAAGAGCTTCCCTGACATGTATAGCCAAACTGTTAATCTCAGTGGTAGAATCCCACCCGGTCAGAGTTACCTGATTGCCTCAAGTATTACGACAGGTCGGCGTGACTCGACAAATCTTCCAAAGAATCGTATCAAAAGTGCTGGGAAGAAGCATAATGAGATGCTTCTGAATCCCTACGGCTTCCAGTTAACGATTAGAACGAAGCGAGATAAGGGAGCCGCTGAACGGGAAACGGTTGATATGGTCGGTAACCTCAAGCCTGCGCCTGCGGGTAACCGTCGTGCTGATGCGCAATCCTTTAATGATGATGTCGCATGGAAGCTGCCTGCGGATGTGATTGACGAAGATGGCAGTCGTGTCTCTGTCGTCCGTGTACCGGGAGTCAAGGACAATAAGGGCACAATTGCCGGTGCTTGGGCACTTTACACGATGACTCGGGAGTACGATCAAATTCGTAATCTCACCTATTACGGAAATGAAGATGATATTAGTAGTCCAGGTCATCACCATGGTGGTGTGCTGCCGGTCAGTTTGTCGAAGTTCCGTCCGGAACGGATGAAAGATACTGGCGCAGTCGTTATTCGTTGGATCACCGAATCTGAATTGAACAACGCTGGATTCAATATCCTGCGGAGTGAAACTCGGGACGGTGCGTTCACGAAGCTTAACACGAAATTGATCGCAGGTCAAGGCACGACGAGTGAGCGTACGACTTACGAGTATGCCGATACATCTGCGAAACCCAATGTCGTCTATTACTACCAGATCCAAGATGTTTCCTTAGAAGGTCAGGTTTCGCACTTGGCGACCACGCACCTGAGAGGTAACGTCACGGCGGCTGGTAAGTTGACTACGACGTGGGGCGAACTGAAATTACAAGATTAACTCAGGGATATTCTAACTAACCTACCCCGACCCGCGGGCGATGGACTTCGGTTCATTGCCTGCGGTTTTTTTAATTCACGCCTATGGCTCAGAAATCTCTTGAGTCCCGTAGGGGTGCTATTGCTTCGCAGTGAGAATAGAAACGTTGGATGCCAGCGATTGCACCCCTAATGAAGATTAAGAATTTAATCGGGTAATTTTCAGTTTTCTTGTCGGACCCGGTGCGGTTAGGAAACCGCACCATAAGTGTCAATTTAGGGAAAAGTCTGTGATGATTTGTAGCTGATGAGACCGTGAGTTGCCTATGCCGTATATTCACCCAGGTGGTCCCTGAGGTGTTGTAGAGGTTTCAATGATTTTCAAACCCTTCTTCACCCCGTAGGGGTGCTATGTCTATAGAATATCGGATACTCAAGAAACCGCACCCCGTAGGGGTGCTATGTCAATAAAAGTGCCTGTCTACACGATAGGTCGATAGAGGTCCGTAGAGGTATTTGCGATATGGTCTTGCGTGCGTCTGGAGTTTGCTATGTCTCAGGTCAGTCGTCATGTGTTTATAGACATAGCACCCCTACGGGGTGCAGTTTCTGTCATACCGGTTTTTCTATAGACATAGCACCCCTACGGGGTGGCAAGAGCCCGTGAAGCCCCTTATGGGACCGTTGAAAATTTGTGAGTCGCACTTTAGATGACATGTTATGCTAAATTGACACCTATGGTTCGGTTTTGCGGCGTACGCGAAGAAATCCGCAGAAACACCCAAGCAAATACCCCAAGCAATACGCAGAAATACCCAAGCAAATAAACCCTACGGGACTGAAGAGGTTTTTGAAGTCATCAAGGTTTTCGCGTAGGATCCGGTTCGGTTGCAAACCAAACCTACCGGACCTGGGGGTCGCGACGATTATTTTTTCTAAAATTGACACTTATGGTTCGGTTAGGAATGCAGATCGCATTTGGGCGTGTACGCCGCAAAACCGAACCTACCGGTCTGGGGGTCGCGACGGTTATTTTTCTTAAATTGACACTTATGGTGCGGTTGTATGTAAAACTAAATGATCTTGGGACTTTGGCGAAAAAATCTTGACATTTTTCCATAAAGGCAGGTATAATACTCTCATGCCCTACTATGATGAAATCTTTAAGCACATCATTGGGGTCTTTCCGCATTCATTGGCAGCATTAGCACTGAAGACGCCAGACGTGGAAGTCGGTGAACGTCTCAACACTGAGCACGCCACGGTTCGGATGCATCACAGCGATATGACGTTTCATATCCATCTGCCCGATGAGGCAGCGATCCTGCATATAGAGGCACAAACCGACGACAGCACGCATAAACCGATGCCGCTTCGCATGCTGGCGTATTCGAGTTTTCTTGCCCTCGAGCATGAGAAGAACGTCTATTCAACGGTGTTGTATTTCCGGCCCCCTGCGGGACGAAGGGACCCGGGTTTCTATAGGTATGGCAACGCGCAACGGGGTGGCGGGTGGTTTCAGTATAATGTCATCCGTATCTACGAGTTAGCGGGTGAAGCGTTTTTGGATGCCGAGGCTGTCGGGCTGCTGCCTTTCACGGCTTTGATGAAACCGCCTGCGGACATGCCCCCGCATGCCTGGGTTGAGAAGTGTATAGAGACGACCCAAGCGGCGGATGTGGATAGACAGACGCGTGCAACGCTTTTATTTGCGCTCTCGATTTTCGGGAGTTTAGCCCATCCACCTGAACTTTTTCAGGATCCTACATTGGAGGCAATCATGCAAGAATCTCCTTTTTATGAACACGTCATGCAACGCGGTATAGAGCAAGGTATAGAACAAGGTATAGAACAAGGCAGAGCGCAAGGTAGAGCGCAAGGCGCGCGCCAGATGAGCATTGACAATACATTGGCAACCCTCGAAGCACGTTTCCCGGAAGCTGATGTCAACACCGTCAAACCCAAACTTGAAGCCATCGCCGACCTCGAACAACTCAAGCAAGCTAATCTTTATGCTTCACTTGCACCCTCGTTCCAAGACTTCCAAGAATCCCTATCCATATAAAGGCTTAGGTTGTACGCATTCCCTCTTAAAGTCCCCCTGATAAGGGGGATTTAGGGGGTTACCATAAGTGTCAATTTAGTTCCAGAAGTCCTGTAGGTGTTTTTGCTTGGTGTCTTTGCTTGGGTGTTTCTGCGGATTTCCGTTAGGTAGAACGGATGCCACCAAAGTCGTCCAAATCAGAGAAAAACATGACTTTCTCCTGATACGCTATAGTCACCAGAAACGGAGTGAAACCCAACGCTTTGGATACCGTGAAGTTTCCGAGATCCTGACGGTGTAAAGTTGGGTTTCACTGCGTTGATGAGTGAGTCCGGTAGGTTGGGTAGAACGGCTACTCAGAATGCAGGTGTATTTTCCAAAAACCTCTCAAATCCCGCGGTTTGTCGTCGGTAATCAAGAAGGCAGTGAAACCCAACTTCACACCGTCAGGGTTCGGTAAACGGGTAATGCGTTGGGTTTCACTCGTTTTTCAGTTTGGCGTGCGCTCTCTGGTACAGGGTAAGCCTTGTGTTAGTTTTCAGGATTTTGGTGGTATCCGTTCTACCCAACCTACAGGACTGAAGAGGTTTTTGAAGTTATCAATGTTTCGGCGTAGAATCCGGTTCGGTTGCAAACCAAACCTACCGGACCTGGGGGTCGCGACGGTTATTTTTCTTAAATTGACACTTATGGTTCGCTTACAAACCGAACCTACCGGTCTGGAGGTGGCGGCTGACAACTATCCTTGACTTTTCCGACAAAATCTGCTATAATATGTTGTCAATTGGATAATCATAGAGCCGGAGAACAATGCAAAACTTTACTGATAACTGACTGGAGATTCACATGAAACTGTATATAACAACGTTATGCCTCATACTCACGCTGCCACTCATCTTACACGCAGCACCCGACTATACGATTACGAATAAACACCGCGTCATTGAAGAGGTGTCCCTAAGCCAGGACGGTGTCGCAATCGGCACACAGCTTTCACGCCTCAACTTCACGACGCTCAAGGGCGATACACATACATTGGACACCCTCACTCAACGGGGACCCGCAGTCTTCATATTCCTTGCAACCGAATGTCCCGTCGCTCAACGCTACGCGATGCGCCTGAAACGGCTACAGACCGAGTTCACGACAGAAAAGCACACCACCACCTTCGTCGGTGTCTATGCCAACGAAAATGACGCTGTTGGGGATATCGAGGCTTACATCGCGAAGGCAGCGTACACGTTCCCGATCGTCAAGGACGCGGACGGTCGCCTTACACGTACACTCGGTGCAACGATGACCCCACAAGCCGTCGTTATTGATACAACCGGCACGCTCCGCTACCGGGGCCCCATCGACGATAACCGCTACGAGACTCGCGTCAAGCACGACTACTTACGCGATGCCCTCCTCGCAACGCATACCGGTGACCCTATCCCCGTGGAAGAGACACCAGCGTTCGGCTGCACGCTCCATCTCTCGGACACCGCGTTCCCCGCAGAGGTCACCTATAGCGAACACATCGCATCGATACTGCAAAAGAATTGTCAAACGTGTCATCGTCACGGCGAGGTCGCGCCCTTCACGCTGATTGATTACAGTGACGCGAAGGCGTGGGCGACGGAAATCGCTGCATACACACAGGCACGCCTCATGCCGCCATGGAAACCTGCACCCGGCTACGGACACTTCAAGAACGAACGCCTGCTTACGGATACCGAAATCGAGATGATCGCACACTGGGTAGAGACAGGCGCGCCTGCTGGTGATCTCAACGCTGTCCCACCCGCACCCAAGTTCCATGACGGTTGGGCACTCGGTGAACCCGATTGGGTCGGTGAGATGCCTGTCGAATACGAGATCGGACCCGAAGGCGAAGATGAGTATCGGCAGTTCATCATACCTACTAACTTCGAGACGGATATGTACGTCCAAGCCGTTGATGTACAACCCGGTAACCGTAAGACTGTCCACCACGTCATCCCTTACCTTGATGTCAACGGTGCGGCACGCAAACTTGACGCGCAGGACCCGAAACCCGGCTACGTCACTGAAGGCACGGGCCCTGGGTTTGACACTGTCGGTTCACTCGGCGGTTGGGCACCCGGCCTTACGCCATCTGTTTTGCCTGACGGGATTGGGTTCCTCTTGCCGAAAGGTGCGGACATCGTTATGCAAGTCCATTACTATCGCACCGGACACGTCGAATATGACCGCTCCCGTTTGGGGCTTTATTTCTCGAAGACTCCGAACACGGCGAAACTCCGCATCGGCGACGCGACGAACTCCGAGTTCGTGATCCCAGCGGGTGATGCGTGGCATGAAGTGTTAGCATCTCAGAAGGTCAAGCAGGATGTCTATCTCTTAGCGGCGATGCCGCACATGCATCTCCTCGGGCGCGATATGCGTCTCATCGCGACGACCCCGGAAGGTGAAGCGCATGATATGATCTGGATCAAGGATTGGGATTTCAATTGGCAAGACATCTATCATTATACGGAACCGCTATTTCTACCGGCGGGTACACATGTGAACCTCGTTGCGCATTTCGACAATTCGGCGGAGAATCCAGCCAACCCGCACGATCCGCCTGTGCCTGTCGGCTGGGGCGAAAAGACGACAGATGAGATGTGTATCGGGTTTTTCTATTACGTCAAAGCCAGTGAGTTTTCGCCGAAGTAGGTATGGGTGGTCAGTTATCAAATCCGGTAGGTGTGTTTTCCTAACCGTCGCGCCTCCCGGGCCGGTAGATGCGGTTTTCTAACCACACCATAGGTGTCAATTTAAGAAAAATAACCGTCGTGGTCCCCAGGCCGGTAGGTTCGGTTTCCCAACCGAACCGGGTTCTACGCGGAAACATTGATAACTTCAAAAACATCTTGAAACCCGCCATGGTTCCCAAAGCCGGTAGGCGCGGTTTGGCATAGTTTTTGGATATGCCCGATGCGGTTAGGGGATTTAGTCTGGGGTTAGACTAAATCCGTTCCTTGTATTACATTCCGCATCTACCGGTCCTGGGGGGCGCGACGGTTGGGAAACCGAACCTACCGGGCCTGGATGACCGCTAAATTGACACTTGTGGCGACCCAAATCCCCTTACAACAACGACGCAACTGTAACATCCGCCAAACACTCCCGCTGGGACGCTGTCAAGACACTCAACACACGCGCACCCGCTTCAGATGATAGTCCCTCCACAAAATACGCCGTCATCTCACCCTCAACCGCTGCGACAAGTTGATCTAACGTAATCTCCGACAGCCCGCGTGCCGGGAGATACCCATCCGTATCGCCTTGAATCTCATAGATTAACCCCGCCGCCTTGAACTGCTCAAAACTCGTATGCACAACCTCTTCCGAAACACCTGCACACATCGCGACCTGCTCCGTTGTACACGCACCCTCACCCTTCACGAACCGCTCCGCCACAATTAGGAACAGCGCGATAACACCAGCACTGTTCAGATAGCTGTTGCTGCTACGTCGCAGCTTCCCACGCGCGAGACCCCGCGGATCTAAATGCTGAGACACATGTGAGGCCTCCGCACCGAGCAGGATAATCACCCAAGCCGCATACGTCCAGATAGCGAGGATAATAAGGAGTGCCAATGCGCCGTAGATGTTACTATAATTCTTCCAGACCAGTTCAAAATAACGTCCGAACGCGATCCGCGCAATCTGGAACAGTGTCCCCGCGACAAACGTTCCGAGCAGTGCCGCGCGCCACTTCACGGTGGTATTCGGCATCGCAATGTACATGAAGAAAAAGAGGCAGTAGATCAGTAGCCACGAGAATATGGGTCCGAACAGCCAGTTCTGTGCACCGGAAAAGAAAAGGAAGATGAGCAGCGGTCCGACCGTTAACAACGTATAGAAGACGGCGTATTTCTGAAACGCACGCATCACCGGCAACCGCCGCCGCGCACTCCAGATGTCATTGAGATGCTGCTCGACAGACATGAACAACAGCGTTGAGACGAGCAGAAACAGCAAAAATCCGCCGATACCGAGTCCGCCAAGATTTCTATTGGCAAATGCGGAGAGTTCTGATACAATCTCTTCAGCACCGTAACGCGGCAGGAAATTATCGAGCGCGGCGATCAACGGTGAATTACCGTCTTCAACGGCGCCGAACGTCTTTAACAGGAACAGCGCAACAGCCGACAACGGTACAAGACACACCAACGTATTAAACGCCAACGCCGACGCTTGTTGCAAACAGTTATGTTCCCGGAATTGATGCCAGACGTTCGCACACAGACGGACTGTTAACGTCCCGAAATTGCCGAGGGGGTTCCTATGTTTTTCAGAAGGGTTGTTCATCATCGTAGTACTCAGTGCTCAGTTTTCAGTACTCAGTTAAGAAGTCTTTTTCTGACGACTGAAAGATTTTTCGCAGAAAAAGCGTACTGAGAACTGAAAACTATAAAACTGAAAGATTTTTCGCAGAAAAATTGTACCGACAACTATTCTTATGCCAGAATCGCGACCGGATCTAATTTCACGCATAAAACGCAAACTCAGACAAAACCCGTTCTTATCTCACCTCATTGGGTGTCCGTATCCTGCACCGCGCTGGAACCGATGTGTCAGACGGCTCCTCCACGAGCTCGAACCGGACGCGAACGTCTTGGATCTCGGTGCTGGCAACAGGCGCCGCGCCCCGAACGTCATCAACCTTGAAATCGAAGCGACCCCGGAAGTTGACATCATCGCGGACGGGCATTTTTTACCGTTCAAGGACAATACCTTTGATGCTGTTATCTCTGAAGCCGTGCTTGAGCATGTCCATTCGCCGGATACCGTTGTCTCGGAAGTCTATCGTGTCCTGAAGCCCGGCGGCTATATCTGCGTCGCGGTACCCTTCCTACAAGGCTACCATGCCTCCCCGCATGATTACCAACGCTGGACAGCCTCCGGTATTGTGCAACTTTGTACCGCCTTCACTGAAATTGAGAGTGGCGCGTGTGCCGGTCCCACGACTGCGCTCCACTGGATCTTCCGAGAATATGTCGGATTGATCTGTTCTTTTGGAAGTCTTCTCGTCGCGAAGGCGATTTCCCTGCTTATCGGGTGGCTAACATTTCCGTTCCTACTTTTAGATGTGCTCTTATCACGACACAAGGATGCCCATATCTTGGCATCAGCGGTCTATTTTTTCGGAAGAAAACCGTGATGCATTATTATAACGCAAGTTGCCACCTATTTGTTCTCACTGCGAAGCAATAGCACCCCTACGGGGTGCGGTCCCTTAGATACACCGTCTCTATAGACATAGCACCCCTACGGGGTGAAGAAAATACTTGAAAAGTGCTATTGAAATACGCAGAAATACCCAAGTAAAACACCAAAACCTATTAGTAGCAACTTGGGTTATTATACCATTTCTGAAAATTTATATGGCATTAACTGTATTATAAATTCTGAACTGTGATTTATTTGATTTATTTGATAAGATTTTTGGCAGATGTCCGTAAACGTGTAATGTGTTGGGTTTCACTCGTTTTTCAGTTTGGGTTTCTCTCTCTGGTGTGGGTTGAGTGTTGTGTTGTTTTTCAGGGTTTTGTTGTATCGGTTCAACCCAACCTACGGGATTAACAGTTTATGGGCTTCACGATAAGTCTGAACTGTGATTTTTTTGATTTATTTGATAAGATTTTTGATGAAAAATTGAGAAAAAAAAACGGCGAGGCTATGAACCCCGCCAGCGAAAAAGTAGACTACGCATGAAAAGACTAATAACACTACTACCGAAATGTGACCTGATCCTTCTCTGCTCTCTCAAGCAGGCTTCGGACAATCTGTAATGTCAATTTAGAGAGTTTTTCCGAAAATTCGGCATCTGTAAGCGTCCGATATCGCGAGGGTTGCGATGTCGTAAGCCGTTCATTGGCAATCGTCAACGCACTCGACACGAGCGGCATAGGCACTTCGATCGGCACAGACGCAGGCGCACCATTTTCTTCTGGCGCAGGTGAAGGAATTGTTCCCGCCGTATCACCTGCCAAAAAACTTTCACGCCGTGAATTGATTTCAGCTAATACTTGCTGCGACGCGATTTGGTGTGCAAACTTTTTTGAACCGGGGACGGGTTCTGGGGTCTCATGGACGTGGTTACCGTAAGATACCTTCACCAGCCAACAAGGCGCATCCGCCGGACCGTGTTGTGTCTCGGTATACGTCGGCTGCTGCATTCCCCGTTCTTGGCAATATTGAATCAAAAGTCCTTTGTAATTTTCCGAAGCCTCGTCAGGTGCCAAATCTGCCATGCCTTCCTCCTCGGGCCGTTTTAGCGGGAACCGTTACCGCCGCCACTACCGCCGCCACTACCGCCGTTATAATACTGCGGACGCTCACCCATTCTGCGGGGTTTGACTTTCCGCTGCCGTTTCATCTCAATCCTACGCCGTTTTTCGCTCGGTTTCTCATAGAAACTCCGCTTTTTAATTTCTGTAACGATACCGGCTTTACCGCACATCTTTTTAAAACGTGCCAAAGCGCGATCAAACGCTTCACCTGAGTCTACACTCACTTCTACTTGAACCATTGCTTTGAACCTCCATTGGAGTTTGAAATCTCGAAAACATTATATAATAAATTGTATCACATTTCAGTGGGGATGTCAAATAATTCTCAGGCGTGTGCTTGACAATTTATCAATAACCCGTTATACTTACGCCACCCAAAAGGAGGCATCACTATCACAGAAATCGTTATCCTCTGCTTCGGCGCATGGCTCACCGGGGTCAGCAAAGCTGGCTTCGGCGGCGGCATCGGTATGATCGTCGTCCCGATGTTCGCGCACTTCCGCAGCGCACGGAACGTCATTGGACTCATGCTCCTGCTACTCTTTTCAACGGATGTCTTCTCACTCCGGCACTACTGGAAACGATGGCACCGCGAAAGCGTCACACGCCTCATCCTCGGTTCTGTCCTCGGTATCGTCCTCGCAAGCCTGATTTTAAAAGACATCTCCGATGTTCATCTCAAGAAGGTGATCGGCGGCATCGCGTGTCTCTTTGCAGTGTTGGAGTTCCTGCGTCCGTACTGGCAACCGTTGCTCGGTAATTCGGGGGAACCGACCGACACAGCACTCGAATTTAAAAGGTGGCAAGGGCTGCTCGCTGGCGTGTTTGCCGGGGCGTTTTCTACGCTCGCACACATGGGTGGACTCGTTGTCGTTATGTATCTCCTTCCACAACGTTTGTGTAACGCCGCCTTCGTCGCGACAACAACCGCTACCTATTTCTCACTCAATCTTATCAAAATCCCGTTCTATTACCAACTCGATCTTTTCTCTTTCGAGATTTTAGTTGAAGCTATCGCACTCCTACCGTTCATCGGACTCGGTGTGCTAACAGGTATCTCACTGAACAATCGTGTGTCAGAACGCCTCTTTTCAAAGATCGTCTTGTTCTTCCTATTCGCTACAGGCATACATCTACTTTTGGGTTGATTAGTTATTAGTTTTTATAGTTGTCAGTAGTCAGTAGTCAGTTATAAGAGGTTTTTGATGATCCAAAAGTCTCTTTCTGACGACTGATAGATTTTTTCGCATGAGATTTAAGAAATAAATTGGGTAATTTCCTCCAGGCCCGGTAGGTTCGGTTAGGAAACTGCACCATCGTTGTCAATTTAGGGGCTTTAATGGCATTTTGTCGAGTGTAGATCTAAACATACTGAAGAAATCCGCAGAAACACCCTATCAAATACCCCAATCAAAAACCCCTTACAGGGCTGAGGAAACGAGGGAAACGCGTTTCTATAAACATTGTGAAGAAACACCCAAGCAAATAAACCCTACGGGACTGAAGAGGGCTTTGAGATCTTCAAGGTTTCCGTGGAGTATCCGGTTCGGTTAGGGGATTTAGTCTGGGAATAGACTAAATCCATTCCTTGTATTACATTCCGAACCTACCGGACCTGGGGGTCGCGACGGTTATTTTTCTAAAATTGACACTTATGGTTCGGTTAGGATGCAGGTCGCATATGGGCGTGTACGCCGCAAAACCGAACCTACCGGGCCTGGGTCTGAGACGGATGCTGTTTCTAAAATTGACACCTATGGTTCGGTTAGGAAACCGAACCTACCGGGGGAGATTTTTTGGTTAGCCATCAGCCATCCAAAAACCGTTGCGGTATTTCCAAAAATCCTGTATAATACGATCCATAACAAAATACAGATGAGGTCCAAAAATAATGAGCTTAAAATGGGGCGTGCTGGGTGCCGGGAGCGTTGCACAACGGCGGGCGATGCCAGCCATCAAAAAAGCGGACGGCGCGGAACTTCACGCGCTGCTCTCACGCGATACCACACGCGCAGAACGACTCGCACATGAACACGGCGCAACCAACGCCTATACCACCGTTGATGCACTTCTCTCAGACGACGCACTCAATGCAATTTACGTCTCAACCCCCGTCCACCTACACGCCGAACAGGTCATCGCTGCAGCCGAACGCGGCTTGCACGTGCTTTGTGATAAACCGATGGCACTCACGCCAGAGGCGTGCACGGAGATGATCGCCGCTTGTGATGCCAACGGTGTACATCTCCAAGTCTGTTTCCTATTCCGATTCCATTCCTGTTTTCAGCAGATCCGAACATGGATAGACGAAGGACGCTTCGGGCAGCTCGTGCATGGACGCATGCCGTTCCTGAAACAGTATCAACTCGCGCCCGACGAATGGCGTGCGCAACCCGAAGAGGGGGGCGGCGGATGCTTCATGGATCTCGGGCCCCACAGTGTAGACCTACTCCGCTATCTTATCGGCGAGGTGAATGCTGTCAGTGCATTCTATAACAGCGCAACCGAAGGCATCCGTGTTGAAGAAACTGGGGGTATCTTCATGCGTTTTGATAACGGCGCGCAGGCGTTTACAGACCTCAGCTTCTCCGTCCCGCAGTGCGACATAGTTTTGGAACTCTATGGGACAGAAGGCAGTGTCTGGGTCTACAACGACGACGGTTGGAAACTGAAAACCTACTTTGCTGGTGAACAGCAGTTGATCTCCTCGCAATACGAGGACCTATATCAGTGCCAGTTTGAGCATTTCGCAGCCTGTGTGCAACAAGGAGCATCGCCAATCACTACAGGATTTGATGGGTTGCGTGCAAACGAAATACTCACCGCCGCCTACCGTTCCGGGGAAACCGGTCAAGTGGAGCCATGTCCTGCTACGAAATAGTTGTAAATATAAATTCTTAAGATGCATCAACGGTGCCCTACCTTGTTCCTCCATTCGTGTCAAAATGGCACAATATCGCCAATCCGATTTTAAGAGTGTCAATTTGTCACGGTTGAAAACCTGCCAAAATGTCACAGGTTCCACGGCAACGCTGACGTACTGGTAGGTTTGGCGTTTGGCATGAAAATTGCTAAAGATATTAGGTGAAGACGGTCTCTATTTTACCGTTTCATGATAAACAGTTACGAAGCGGAGGCATTCGGGCCTCTCCCTACAATTTTTTACGCCAAACTCAAGGAGGAATTCAACGAGATGGCACTTGTACCCCTTGGCGATAGAATTCTCGTCAAACGTTCAGATAACGACGAGCAGATGACCAGTGGCGGGATTATCATCCCGGATACCGCGAAGGAAAAACCGCAGGAAGGCGAAGTGGTTGCCGTTGGTAACGGTCGTATACTCGACAGCGGTGATCGGCAGCCCGTTGATGTGGAAGTGGGCGACTTGGTGCTTTTCGCCAAATATGGCGGCACCGAAGTTACGTATGACAATATCGAATATCTCATCTTGCGCGAAGATGATATCTTAGCCAAGGTTAACTAGGAAAGGAGTTAAACACATGGCAGCAAAACAACTGGCGTTTGATGAAGAAGCAAGGAGCGCTATTAAACAGGGCGTTGATAAACTCGCCGACGCTGTTAAAGTCACGTTGGGCCCAAAAGGACGGAACGTCGTGCTGGATAAAAAGTTCGGCGCGCCCACGATCACCAAAGATGGTGTTACCGTCGCCAAAGAGGTCGAACTTGAAGATGCCTACGAAAATATGGGCGCGCAGATGGTCAAAGAGGTATCGTCTAAAACGAGCGACGATGCTGGAGATGGTACCACTACCGCGACGATCCTCGCCCAATCGATCTATCGCGAGGGCTTGAAAAACGTCGCCGCCGGACACAACCCGATGGCACTCAAACGCGGCATTGAAAAAGCCGTTGAGACTGTCGTCAACTCAATCTCTGGCTTGAGCAAAGAGGTCTCTGAGAAGACCGAAATCGCCCAAGTCGCCGCGATCTCCGCAAATAACGACAACGATATCGGTGAACTCATCGCTGATGCTATGGAGAAAGTCGGAAAAGATGGAGTGATTACCGTCGAAGAAGCAAAAAGCCTCGAAACGACACTGGATGTCGTTGAAGGTATGCAGTTTGATCGCGGCTATCTCTCACCTTACTTTATCACGGATGCCGATCGGATGGAAGCCGTCTTAGAAGATGTAGATATCCTCATCCACGAAAAGAAAATCAGTAGCCTTCAAGACCTCAGACCTGTCTTAGAGCGGACTGCGCAACAGGGGAGACCGCTGTTGATCATCGCCGAAGATGTCGAAGGTGAAGCGCTCGCTACTGTTGTCGTCAACAAGATTCGCGGAACACTCCGTTGTGCGGCTGTTAAGGCACCCGGATACGGCGACCGACGCAAAGCCATGCTCGAAGACATCGCTGTCTTGACGAATGGACGCGTCATCTCCGAAGACCTCGGGATTAACCTCGAAAACGTCACCGCGAATGACCTCGGCACTGCCAAAAGTATCCGTATTGACAAAGACAACACGACGATTGTTGAAGGTGAAGGCACAACCGAAGCCATTCAAGGGCGTATTGATCAGATCCGTAGACAGATCGAAGACACAACATCCGACTATGACCGCGAGAAATTGCAGGAACGCCTCGCAAAGCTTGCTGGTGGTGTCGCCGTGATTAATGTCGGTGCCGCAACGGAAGTCGAGATGAAAGAGAAGAAAGCCCGTGTTGAAGATGCAATGCACGCCACACGCGCCGCCGTTGAGGAAGGCGTTGTCGTTGGCGGTGGTGTCGCACTCGTGAGAGCCCAAGAGGCACTTGATTCGCTCGAACTCAGTGATCCTACTGAAGCCGTTGGTGCTTCGATTGTCCGTCGGGCACTTGAAGACCCACTTCGTCAAATTGCGAAGAACGCTGGACAGGAAGACTCCGTCGTCATCGCAAAGGTCAAAGACGAAGGCGGGAACATTGGCTACGATGCCTACGAAGATCGGTTTATTGACATGTTTGAAGCGGGTATCCCCGATCCTGCTAAGGTCGTACGGGTCGCGTTGCAAAACGCAGCCAGCATCGCAGGTTTGATGATCACCACCGAAACGCTCATTGCTGAACTGCCTGAAGCGGAAGCACCGGCACCGCCGATGCCGCCGGGTGGTGACATGTATTAGACCACTACGTTTGAATCAGTAGGTGTGGTTTGTACCCACGCTGAACGCTCAAGTTCTGATTGGCGGGGTTCCAAACCCCGCCTTTTCTTTTTATCAGGACTTACGCAAATTGAATGGGAAACGGTATATTTTGGTGATTTAACCCCCTAAATCCCCCTTATCAGGGGGACTTTAAGAGAAAATGCGTAAGTCCTAATTTTTATTTTTTCATTTCTCTATAGATAACCGAAGTTGCTACCGGCGGATTTTGGGGTTTTTGCTTGGGTATTTTTGCGTATTGTAACACAGTTTTTCGGACCCTTTCTTCACCCCGTAGGGGTGAGGAAAGGGTTTGAAAGATAATCTAAACGTCTCCAACACGTGAGGTAGCGATAGGCACTTTTATTGACATAGCACCCCTACGGGGTGCAGTTTCTCGGACATTGGATATTCTATAGACATAGCACCCCTACGGGGTGAGGAAGGGGTTTGAAAGATAATCTAAACGTCTCCAACACGTGAGGTAGCGATAGGCACTTTTATTGACATAGCACCCCTACGGGGTGCAGTTTCTCGGACATTGGATATTCTATAGACATAGCACCCCTACGGGGTGAGGAAAGGGTTTGAAAGATAATCTAAACGTTTCCAACACGTGAGGTAGCGACTTGAGTTACGATGTCGCATAGTAAATTCACGGTCTCATCACCATAGGGGTCAATTTAGGGAGTTTTCGCAGTTTTGTAACAGCCTTTCTACAAATGCTGCAGAAATCCACAGAAACGCCCTATCAAAGACCGCAAGCAAATACCCCAATCAAAAACCCCTACGGGGCTTGGCTCCTTTGGTCTTAACGCTGCTACACAGATACTGAAGAAATACCCAAGCAAATAAACCCTACGGGACTGAGGAGGTTTTTGAAGTTATCAATGTTTCCGTGTAGAATCCGGTTCGGTTAGGAATGCAGGTCGCATGAATCAACGGTATGAATGCCTTATGGGCATTCCCCGGGGTGAGTACACCGCAAAACCGAACCTACCGG